>JAYEFR010000017.1:0-5874 GCA_034716155.1 Thermodesulfobacteriota bacterium | reverse complement strand
TCCCAGAGCAGCGCTAAAATCTTCTTCATTCCCAAGCATCACGTCGACATAAGGTGCAATCTTCCTGTTCACCTCCTGTGCCTTGTTTCCGCCCCCAATATCCTTCCATAAAGATGGGCGATAATTCAAATCATAGGAAACAACTGTTCCATACTTCTTTGCATAAGTGATGGCCTCTATTACAACACCAGGTGTTGTATCAGAAAGACCTGCAAAGATGCCTCCGCAGTGAAACCAGCGTATGCCGTCTTTTTTAAAGATCTTTTCCCAATCAATATCCCCTTTCTTGAGCTGAGAAACAGCAGAATGCCCCCGGTCATAACACCCTAAAGCTGCACGAAGGCCAAACCCTTTTTCCGTGAAGTTAATGCCATTTCGGGCCTTTCTGCCAATACCGTCAAAAGGGACCCATTTGACATATTCCATACTTACGCCGCCTTGTAAGATAAGGTCTTCTAGAAGACGGCCTACGGCATTATCCACAATACTGGTAACAACAGCTGCATGCTTGCCGAAACAGCGGGATAACCCACGAGCAACATTATATTCTCCCCCACCCTCCCACACCCAAAAGTTCCTTGTGGTATGGATACGATTATCCCCGGGGTCGAGCCTGAGCATTACCTCCCCAAGGGAAAGGATATCGTATTTACAATCAGATTTTGGTTTTACATCAATAACTGCCATTTTCACTTTCCCCCCGAATCTCTTTTACAAGATCAACTACTTCCCTCACCTTTTTTCTAATACCTGCGAAGTCTCTTGAATCAATAAGTTCTTTTGTAATCAACTTGGAACCCATTCCTGCGCAGGCAATGCCGGCATTAAACCAGGCTGATAAACTCTCTTTCGTGGGAGAAACCCCTCCTGTGGGCATAATATCTGTCCAGGGGCATGGTCCTTTAATATTCTTTACAAATGAAGGACCACCCAATTCAGCGGCGGGAAATATCTTGCAAATCTCCACACCAAGGATTTCAGCTCTGTGGATCTCGGTTACAGAGCCGCAACCCGGACAGTATGGAATCTTTCTGCTGTTGCAAAGCCTTGCCGTATCTTCGTCAAGCAGCGGAGACACAATAAAGTTTGCCCCATTAGCAATATATATGGCAGCCGTAGGTGCATCCACGATAGATCCTGTACCCAATATGATCTCAGGCCTTTTAATTGCGCAAAATTCTTCAAGCTCTTTGAATGTATCGATTGCTCGCTCCCCACGGTTAGTAAACTCAACAACCCGTGCTCCACCATCAGAGCATGCGCATATCACGTTTTTTGCAATCTCAAAATCACTGTTGAAAAAAACCGGTATAATTCCGATTTTCTTCATCATGGTCAGTGTCTCTAACCTTTTGTAACGAGACATAAGTTTTTCTCCTGTCACTGTTAGTAGTCAGTTGTATATTAGTCCGTTGTAAAAACCCCAGATAGGATGATCCAGTCCATCCTCCAAGGGCGAAGGCAACTGACCACAGACAACTCACAACTGACAATTATTTTTATACAATTACCTCGTAGTCCATCCCCCATCCAGGCGTAGATCTGCACCTGTCAATACTACAACCTTATCTTTTACTCTCATTTTTATCTCCCCTCTTTTAACTTTTTATCAATCAAGAGAAGCCCGGTAATCCAGACAGGATTTTTTAATAGAGTCCTCATAAAATGTTTTTCTCTTGCCTCTTTTGGAATCTCATTCACTACCTTTTTTTGCAATAGCTGACCCGCCTGGTTCAACACTCCACTCGAGATCGCAAGAGTTACGCCTAATATATAATTACCATCCATTTGCTCTCCAATAAAATTTGATCACGCTAAAAAGGGTCGGGTCTTTGAACTTGGCTTGTTCCATTTTGCCATCATTATGAAACATTGCAAAATTCAGGTTATGTGTCAACAGTCTATTATGTGTTGACATATACCCTCTATTGTTTTAACCCGTCTTTTGCCTAACCAAGCGTCATAGGCAATGGAGAAAATGATATATGGAATGGTGGTATCTGTTTATTGCAGGTCTTGCGGAGGTCGGCTGGGCAGTTGGACTTAAATTTACAGAAGGGTTCACACGCCTGTGGCCCAGCATATGGACGGCTTTTGGTATGGCTATCAGTTTCTATTTTCTTTCCTTAGCAGTAAAGACAATGCCCATTGGAACCTGCTATGCAGTATGGACTGGTATTGGAGCAGTAGGCACCGCTATCTTTGGCATCATTCTATTCGGAGAATCTAAAGATCTGGTTCGCCTGCTGTGTATATCGCTCATTGTTATTGGGATCCTGGGTTTGAAACAGGTATCCGCATAAGCTGTGGTTTAAGAAAACCGCAACATAGCAGTAACCAGATCCGTATCTTCTCGTCCGGCGACTTGTCTTGACGTCTTATCCTGCGTAGTTGAAAGCGAAGTCGGAAGCGAAAGCAAAGACGGATTAAACCCAAAAAGATTGACATAAAGACAATTTTTGCATACATTCATGAGCAAATCACAATTTTTTGCTGAGTAAACAAAGGAGGCGCATGATGGGCCTGTTCTTTGCGACATCATCTATGACCTTCCTGGCAAAGATATCGGGCTCCATAGGCCTGAAGAAATAGTTCCCCTCCGTTTTGCTCAATATCGGGTGCAAAGAGATTTCACTTAACGATACTCATGCTTATCCGGCAAAGACGGAAGGAATGAAAATGTATGTTATCTTATCTCTAACTATATCTAAATCGTGAGGCAAAAAGTGAAGCTAAAACTTTTTTTGCCTCTCGATTACCTCAAGATTACTCATGAGTAACTATTCAGGTTGTTTAGGCTGTAGGCTAAAGGAAATTTAGTTTTTGGGTACTACAACCTATTTACCTATAGGCCCGTTCCCTTAAGCGGGCCGATGAGGGCAAAAGGCCCCCACAAAATTTTGTGCCTATTTTCATATAAACCAGCATGTCCTTTTCGGACACAACGAAAAATGAAAATATATGCTGTATAAGAAGAGACCCTTGCACAATTGCTTTCATATTCATTGCGAGGAGGCTTTTAGGCCGACGTGGCAATCCCATTGGTTGCAGGCACTTTGAGATTGCTTCGCTAAAGCTCGCAATGACAATATGGGTATTATGCAAAGGTCTCAAGAATTGAATCTATTCTATCTTTCTCTTTAAACCGACCCCTGTTTCTATACAAAGCTACCTGAAATGCCTCGCTAACCCCACCATGGACATCCCTATGACCCCCAACATGACAAAGGCAACCCCGTATCCGTAGACTGTGCTTATCTCCCCAAATGCAAATGTGGCACACGCCATCCCCAAATTGAAAGCCCACACAAACATAGCATTCGCCCTGCCCTTCATATAAGGAGATGCATCCATTGTTGCTGCATTTAGTGTGGGATATGCATATCCATACCCTATTCCAAAGAGTAATGAGAGGGGTAGTAAAAATGCAAGGTTTCTTATGGAATATGCCATAAGGGGGAGCAATATCATCATAAAGATAGCTATTATCCAGGCCACATACCCCCCTGTTTTCCTGAAGGCCCTGTATAAAAAGGCCCACATTATAAGAGCCCCACAAACAAAGAAAATAAAAAACGGAGTGGAATTCAAGATGCCCTTATCCATAAGATATGGTGGCAAAAATATTACTGTAGCACCAAAAACCCCACCTAAAATCACAGATGCTACCATAAATGGAACAATTGGGCTAAAGGATGTCTTATGAGGATGTCTGCGGGACTTCGCCCTTGGGAAAAAGACGCCTATCAGCGCTGCTATTATGCCAAAAAAAGCAGCACTGATAAAATAAGGGCCAAAACCGAATGAGGCTATAAAATACTCACCTATAGCAGGCCCTATTGCATGGGTTGTAATATTAGATACGGTAATGATACCTAAAAATCTAGAGCGATCGGGGCCCTCCACAACATCAAAGACCATGGCCCCGGATACGCCAAATGCAAAAGAGAAGCTTATACCCTGTAATATTCGTAGAAGGTATACAGGTACTCCCATACTCGCTATGTACGCAAATATAAATGTAGTTATCCCCATAACAAAAGCGCCTGTAATAAATAAATACTTTCTGGGTATCTTTTCAGAGATGACACCTACTACGGGCAAAGTTATGATTACCGCTAGATTAAATACCCCCATCACCAAACCAATATCTGTTGGGGTGCAACCCATATAGACAATAAATTTCGGGAGGAGGATCAACTGGCTAAAATTGAGAAAAAAGAAGAAATTTGCTAGTAATAAAACTATAAAACCACGCGACTTATTATCCACATAAGACCCTATCTATGAGATTTGCCAGGCCAGTCAAAGAATCATCTGCCCTTGGCCCTGAACCACGCCAGATGTGGAATGCATCTATACCAACACTTCTAGGGACTTCATAGTCATAGTATATATGGTCACCTGCATGGATAAGTTCGCCATCCACTACAGATCTCAGCCTGACATAGGCCTGAGTTTGGGCCTTCAACATCCCCCAGTCATCCGGAAGGGATATAATATGATCAAAATACTGAGCTATGCCGGAAAAGCTCACCTCTTTATCAAGAAAGGCCCTTATAGCATTAGAAAATATGACCAATCTGCAATTATCTTTCTTTAATCTCTCAAGCACAGGGACCGCATCATCGAACACGCCTATCCTGTCTGCGAATCTTGAGAGTAATCTGTTAACATCTATATCTATATCAAAAAAATCCGCCCAGTATTTAAGCTGATACCATCTTATTGAAGATTCCCCTTCTGCCCTATACGCCTCCATACATAAAGCCTTGGCATCCTCAAATGAAATCCCTCTTTTGTCTGCCACTATATAAGGAAGGCCTTCATGCCAAACACTATCCACAAATGTATGTCTTGTGAGTGTCCCGTCAAGATCGAACGATACGGTTAGTCCCTTTTCCATACCTCTACGCAGTTTTTACCCTTTGCCTTGGCCTTGTACAGGGCATCATCAGCCATCTGAATCAGGCCTGACTTATTGCCCTGACCACCCTTGAGTGTGCCAACCCCTATGCTTACTGTTAAATTTACTGTATCATCTCCCCCTTTTATGATAAAAGACGTAGAGGCCACCCCCTCACCTATCCTGATACCAGCTAAATAAGCATTTTCTATATCTGTCTTTGGTAAGATGATTACAAACTCCTCCCCTCCATATCTAGCCACAACATCTACATTCCTCACCCTATCCATCAATACGCCGGCCAATTGCTTTAAGACCGTATCACCATTTTGATGGCCATATAAATCATTGACCCTTTTGAAATCGTCTATATCCAGCATCAACAAAGATACGTGGTCTTCCTTATACCTCTGTATCCTTCTCACCTCTTCATCCAAACGCTCCTGAAAGTACCTATGATTATAAAGTTCTGTCAGACCATCTGTTATGGAAAGCAGTCCAAGTTTTTCATTAAGTTTTCTTAACTGCTCTGTGGCACTATTTAACTCCCCTGCCCTTGCCTCCAGGGCATCCTTCATCTCCGTCATCTCCCATAAGGTCTTTTCCATCTCTGCATTCCTGGCCAGCAGCTCATCCTCCAAGATCTTCTTCTCTGTAATATCAGTAAACATCATAAGTGCCCCTATCTTATGACCCTTACGGGTGATCACCTGGACATTGAATTCTATAACAATATGGCTGCGTTGCTTGGTTATCAGGCTGCATCGTTTGCCCCTGATCTCCATACCCTCGGTATAAAGTCTCTTAAAACTATCCCTGAGAAAGTCCTCATCCACGGGAGCGATAAATTTAGTAAAAAAGGCTTCCTTTATCTCTTCCTTATCATAGCCCGTAACACTACATACAAATCTATTACAATCCTTTATATACCCTCTTGGACTCAGATATAAAATTCCAGCAGGAGATCT
>JAYEFR010000016.1:0-5901 GCA_034716155.1 Thermodesulfobacteriota bacterium | reverse complement strand
AAAAACAATCTTTATGGCACACAAAAGGGAGATAAACTCCTGCCTGGGCTAAAGGCTATGATGGAGACCTTGATGCAGGGAAATAAAGTACGATAACAAAAGGCAATGGTCATAATGATGCATTTGTCGTAGACAGGAAAGGGATTCTTGTTTTTATGTCGTAATGGGCAGATTCTAAGAAGATTGAGGTTGCGATAGATAAATTACTCGAATATGAAAAATCCCAAAAAGGGGGTAAAGGAAATTGGAGATGTGGTATCGGTAATAAATTAGGATAATAAATACGGGAGGGAACTATGATAAATCAGAAACTGGTCGATAATATCCGGTCCTATGGCACCTTCAAGGACTCAGGGGAAAAAAGGCGGCAGATTCTTGAAAAAATAGGATTCAGGATGGGCGAGAAAGCTGAATATGCCATTATAACAGGCTGTTTCGCGCCAGAAGGCATGCCCCATGCCCTGAGTGCCTTCAAGACCCTGCTGGACAGATTTGAGGTCAACTATACGCTACTTGCAAAGGAATATTGCTGTGGCTGGATGCCTTTAGGTCAGCCGGCAGTAATGGCTAAAAATGAAGAGGACATCGCCACGTCCAAAGAGCTCGCAGGAGAGTTCATTCTTCAAAATTTCAGACAGGCCGAGGCGCTCGGAGCAAAATCAATTGTCCTTTTCTGCTCTGCCTGCGAACCCAACTATAGCAACTTAAAGGATGAAACATCCCTGGAGGTCATCTCTTATACCGAACTCCTTGACCGTTATTTCCCAGGGGGAAAGCTTGCCCTCGATATCGATTACTATGCAGGCTGTTACCGTTTTCGCAGGCGAATTACCGATAAACCCCTGGATCTAGAGCCGGCAGTACGTGTCCTCAACAAAATAGAGGGGCTAAGGGTGAACCATCTGGACAACAATCTGTGCTGCTACATACCCCCACACATCGAGCAACTTACACAAAGCATAAAGAACAATACGATTGTAACCATCTGCACTGGTTGCTACTACAATCTTGTAGGCAAACTCAGCGAAAAGGGCAACTATCAGGTAAAGATGCTCCCCGAAATCTTGGTGCTCTGAGGGGCTAATAAGAGCCATACATTCAGTCAAAGCATTCAAGTACACTTATTATTATAAAGGTAGGCAAAAAAATGGAGCTCATAATGGTTGATCATGAAAGATGCAAACGAGACGGTATCTGCATCGCAGAGTGCCCTGCTCAGATCATCGAATTCAAGGACAAAGGAGCATTCCCTACCATTATCAGGGGTGGTGATGAGTATTGCATAAAATGCGGTCACTGTGTGGCTGTCTGCCCGCACGGTGCAATGTCTCATGCAATCATGAAACCTGAAGATTGCCCACCTTTGCGAAACGAGTGGGCCCTTGGGCCACAACAGGTTGAACACCTTCTGCGTGCCAGAAGATCCATTCGAAACTACAAGAAAAAACATGTAACGAGAGATGTCCTGACCAGACTCATAGATATCGCCCGCTATGCCCCTTCCGGACACAACCAGCAACCTGTTAACTGGATCGTTATATATGACAGTGACGAGGTAAGGCGTCTGGCCGGGATGGTTATCGACTTGATGCGCCACTTGATTAACGAAAAATCACCCCTTGCTGCAATATTCCCCTTTGATCGTATTGTTGCTGCCTGGGATTCAGGAGAAGACCGTATCTGCAGAGGCGCACCACACCTTATCCTTACTCATGCCCACAAGGATGATGCAACTGCCATATCAGCCTCCACCATTGCTCCGGCATACCTGGACATTGCTGCCCCCTCTTTTGGGTTGGGAACCTGCTGGGCAGGATATGTTACATCTGCAGCCATTTTTTGGCCTCCCATGCATGAGGCGCTTGGGCTTCCTGAAGAAGATTTGATCTACGGGGCAATGATGATCGGTTTCCCGAAGTTTAAATATCACCGCCTTCCAAAAAGGAATGATGCCAGGATTACATGGAGATGATCTGCTGATGAAGTGGACACGAAGACGGATCGAATCGCGCTTTGCAGGTCAGGATTAACCATTTCTCTAGGGTATCAAGGCCAGATCTTGCAATGTGACATTTAATCGGATATATTTGATGAAAGAAGACATATAGCAGCAAACAATCAGGGAGCAAAGATTAGATGTTGGATCAAGAGCAAGTAATAAATGTGGCTGACCTGTTTTCACTGAAAGGAAATGTCGCTCTGGTAACCGGGGGTTCCAGTGGTATTGGGTTGATGATAACTCAAGGCTATCTAGAGGCCGGGGCCAAGGTATATATTTCGTCTCGCAAAAAGGATGTATGCAACAAGATGGCAAAATGGCCAGGCTATGCCCCTAAAAAATACATAATTGTGCCGGCCATTTGACGGTGGAAAAAGATAAGAGTAAAAGATTATGTAACTACTCAGGTGGATAGAAAATAAGGCTGAAGAAAATTTAGGAAAAGCGGGAATACTGCAGACTTTGAAGACATGTTTGATGCAAAAATTAGGTTGTTTCTCCGCCAAAGCGCGGCAATCGCGTTTTTCGTGTACCTTCAGCCTTCAGCCTAAATAGCTTTAGCCTGACTACGTGAGTAGTCACAAGATTATTACCCAATACAAGGAGGGTGCTTTGATTATAGTCCATGTCTTTATCCATGTTAAACCCGACGATATCGAGGCCTTCAAGGCCGCTACACTTGAAAACACCCGCAGCAGCATACAAGAGCCAGGCATTGCCCGATTTGATCTTATACAGCAACAAGATGACGATGCTCGGTTTGTGCTTGTAGAAGTCTATTACACATCGGATGACCCGGCCCGGCATAAAGAAACCGCGCATTACCGGAAGTGGCGCGATGCAGTGGCCGACATGATGGCCGAGCCACGTACCAATATCAAATACACCAATGTATTCCCTGATAATAAGGGTTGAGGCTAGTTATACGTTGCCAACGGATAACGCCCATATCGTCTCGCCTGAGGCGAGACAGGCAAGTAATTATGCAAATCCTTTATATCACATCTTAATGGTCAGGAGGGCATATGCGATTTGAGTTTGCTACTGCCACACGCATCATCTTTGGACCGAATACAATAGAGGAAGTTGCCCCTATAGCAGCCGAGATGGGTCATCGCGCTTTTGTCATCGCAGGCCGTACCCTTGAACGCGCCACAGGATTTTTGGAGCAATTGAAGAAACATGGGATAGAATGTGTAACGTTTAATGTTCCAGGAGAACCGACAACAACACTGGCACTGAAAGGGGTGCAACTCGCTCGCCAGGCTGAGTGCGATCTTGTTATTGGCATTGGCGGTGGCAGTGTCATCGATACCGGCAAGGTTATTGCCGCACTCCTCACTAACAGTGGCGAACTATTGGACTATCTGGAGGTTATCGGCCGTGGTCAAAAATTATCTCAAGCTCCTGCGCCATATATCGCTATTCCAACCACATCCGGCACTGGTGCCGAGGTCACGCTAAATGCCGTGCTCGGATCTCCTGAACATTGTGTCAAGGTAAGTATGCGCTCTCCTCTGATGCTGCCTTGTCTGGCTGTGGTTGATCCTGTATTAACCTATTCGATGCCGCCGGAAATAACTGCCGGTACTGGTTTGGATGCACTCACTCAGCTCATGGAGGCCTATATTTCCAACAAGGCAAATCCACTTACAGACGGGGTATGCCGTGAGGGGCTTTGGCGGGCTGCCCGCTCATTACAATCGGCTTATGAAGATGGGGGAGACAAGGCCGCGCGTGAGGATATGTCCCTGGCAAGTCTTTTCAGCGGATTAGCACTGGCAAATGCGAAACTTGGAGCAGTGCACGGTTTGGCCGCACCTGTAGGAGGCATATTCCCTGCTCCGCACGGTGTCATATGCGCCCGTCTTTTGCCATATGTTATGGAGACCAATGTGCATTTATTGCAAACCCGCGTTTCCGGTTCTCAATCGTTGGCCAGGTATGATGAGGTGGCCAAAATTCTCACTGGAACAGACACGGCACTAGCGGCCGATGGTATCGCATGGATGCACGATCTTTGCACGCAATTAAAGATACCACCTTTATCTAAATTTGGATTGAAAGAGGAAGACTTCCCAACTGTGGTGGAAAAGGCCCAAGGAGCAAGCAGTATGAAGGGAAACCCCATCAGATTGACGGATGAGGAGCTTGTGAAAATTTTGAGAAAAGCCATATAAAAAGGTTATAAATAAAGAGAGGAGACTAAGATGGAAATAAAAAAAGAGTGGCTTGCGCCCTGCGGTCTGTATTGCGGTGTTTGCGGTATCTTAATCGCCGACCGTGATAACAACCAGAAGTTCAAGGAGAGATTGGCTTCTGTTTATGGTGTCAAACCAGAGGATATTCATTGTACAGGTTGCTTAGCAAAGCAAGAGGATGAAATCTTTTTCTATTGCCGGATCTGCCCCATAAAATCATGCGCTCAAGCCCATGGCTATGAAGGCTGCCGCCAGTGCAGTGCCTTTCCTTGCAAACTCATAGACGAATTCCCCATGCCTGCAGGAAAGAAGGCCATCTTGAGGGCTATCCCACAGTGGCGTGAGTGGGGTACTGAGAAATGGGTCATGGAAGAAGAAAAACGTTATAAATGTCCCCATTGTGGTTATACTCTCTTCAGAGGAGCTAAACGCTGTCGTAATTGCAAAGAGCCGGTAGATCTGGATTGACTACTCTGTTCTTGCAAGATATCGTGTTTAATTATACTCTATATTTAAACCTTAAAACATACACACAGGAGGTAGTATGATCAGAACGGTTGAACAATATCTGGAAAGTCTGGATGACGGAAGGGAAATTTATTGCCTTGGTGAACGGGTAAAAGATGTGCGGACGCATCCGACGCTCAGCTCCATTATTCGATTTGCGGCAATGGATTATGCCATACCCAATGACCCGAGATTCCGTGACCTCTTCGTAACGCAGGATGAAGATGGTGAAGATGTGAACTTCCTCTTTACTGCCCCCAGAACATCAGAAGACCTTTTACGAAGGCGAGAGTGTTATATTACAGGCATTCGGAGTGGCGGCATTCTTCTTCACTGCATGGGTATCGATGCCTTAGCTGCTATAACCGTTGCTGCCAATAAGATGGATAAGGAGATTGGAACACATTATACTGATAATGTTGAGGCCTATAGAAAATACCTGCAGAAAAACGACCTTGGTATTACCGGCGCCATGACCGATGTTAAGGGAGACAGGAGCCTCCATCCATCACAACAGGTACAGCACAAGGACTTCTTTGTCAGGGTTGTAGACAAGCAGAAGGACGGTATTATCGTAAGAGGTGCCAAGGTCCATATCAGCGCTACACCCTGTTCCAATGAAGCGATTGTTCTCCCCTGCCGGACCCACGGTGAGGCAGATAAGGATTATGCCCTGTCTTTCGCCACACCCCTCAATGCCAAGGGTATTAAACTGCTTGGGGTAGAGCCGCTCACAAGGACATCCGGCGAGGAAGCAGCATGGGACTATCCGCATGGTGATCTTTTGCAGCCAACCGAATGCCTTATTGTTTTTGATGATGTCTTCGTCCCCTGGGAGAGGGTCTTCATGTGTGGGGAATGGCAGTTTTCCAGGGATATTGTGTATGCCTTCGCCAGTTTCCACCGTCTTTTCGGCGCATCAAGGATGGTGCCGGAGCTTGAAACACTCACCGGTCTCGCGGCACTGATGGCCGAGTATAATGGCGTTGAGAAATACTCACACATACGCAACAAACTAGCCTGGATGGCTATGATCATGCAGACGGTCACTACCGTAGGAAAGGCAGCCTGTTACGAGTGTACAAAGGATCCTGCATCAGGTATAATGGTGCCCAATCTTATGTGCACTAATACGGCCAAGTACACCTTTGCCAGCAATTTCCATGAGATGTGCAAGATTATACAGGACATATC
>JAYEFR010000015.1:0-27872 GCA_034716155.1 Thermodesulfobacteriota bacterium | reverse complement strand
AGGGGAAAACCCCTCATTCAGCGCACTTTCTATACCAGATAAAACCTTATCTAATGCATCTACTCTGGTAATATATGCAAATTTGTCCTTATCAAGGGTATCGAGACTGATATTTATTCTATCTATGCCTGCTGCCCTTAAATCCTTTGCCAGGGAGCTGAGAAACACACCGTTTGTAGTAAGAGACAAGTCGTTTATATTATCAATTTCTCCTATCTGCTCAAGAAAACCCAATATGCCTCTTCTTACCAGTGGCTCACCCCCGGTTATTCTTACCTTTTCCACTCCCCTTTTGGCGCAGATATAGATAATGCGCAAAAATTCTTCATACCTCATGATGGAATCATGCGGCAACCATTGTAATGTTCCAGAAGGCATACAATATCTACACCTGAGATTACATCTGTCTGTAACGGAGATCCGTATGTATCTTATCCTCCTCGAATAATTATCTATCAGAGGTTCCATCTACATTACCTTCTTTCCTACCTTTTCTATTGCCCCACCAAGTAAGGCCTTGGTCCCCCCACCTTCCATCACTACCTTAAATGCCATCTCCTTGTCGATTATTCTAGATCCCGCAAGCCATGTAAGGCCGGAGGATTTAAATACATCAGGCAACATGGGGGTAGATGGCCCCATAAGGATTACATCCCTTGCGTTCTTTGTTAGTTTTAAGATGCCGGGTAAAGTATCATTTAAAAGCGTTGTAGCCGTTACAATCGCTAAATCAGCATCCAAGATACAAGACGGCATCTCCTCAGGTAGGCGCATAAGCGGATGTTCTATTTGCCTGTTGTCAAATACAGCAACCTTGCACCCCTTATAAGATAGCCCTTTTGCAACAGGTTCAATCATGCCTACCATAGCCACTTTATCGCCCTTTTTAATCTCTATTTGATCAAGGACGTCACAAGGCAAAGCTCCTGATACCTCAGGATTCAATGCATTTATAGTGGCCAAAGCAATAGCCCTTGATATATAATCCTTCTTTGCACTAAATTTAAGGATATCTCCTACCGAAGAGCCTGCCAACCCTCCTGCCAATTTAAATACATTACAGGACCTGCTCTCTATCCAGGAAAGATTCGCACTAAGCCCAACTCCTGAATGATCCACCTCCACCGCTATATAGCCAAAACCCAGGACAACCCTGGAAACAACAAGCTTTTTAGACCCATCCTCTATTGCATCTATAATCCCAGTCAACATAATAAGATTTATAACACAAAAAATAGGCTTTCTCAAGTATATATACTTCTAAACATAATTTATATGTTTATATGAAAATAGTTGTCAGTTGTCCGTGGTCGGTTGTCAGTGGTATATTGGAAGGTGATCATCCGTTTACAACGGACAACGAACTACTGACAGGTATCATTATTTGATTTTATTGGTTGGGTCCATGGGAATGGAACCTGATTCAAGATCAAGAAGAAAACGTTTTTTTGCTATACCTCCTGCATACCCGCCTATAGAATTTTTACCTACAACCCGATGGCATGGTACTAATATAGGCAAAGGATTCCCCTTGCATACCTGCCCTACTACTCGGGCGAGACGGATATTCCCCAACTTAGATGCAATCTCCCCATAGCTCATGGTATGGCCATACGGTATGCTGGATATCAATATCAAAATTTGTTGGGAGATATTCTGTGCCGAAAATTCAATTTTTTCTCTAGTCCATACAGGTCTGCCTTTTATCAAAGAAAGACGCCCTGGAAAAACTCTACCATAACCGGAAAAATATGCTTCTATTGGCTTGACAACCCAACCAATACTATCTTTGTCTATTGTTCCTTCAATAGGTGTCCATGAAATCTTATCTATAAAACGCGCCTGCCCTGAGATGTATAGCACCCCACAAGGAGTATTAATTGTAGCAATCAAACAACAGGACCCTTTTGGGCTTCTGTCTCTGCAACAGCTTGTTCCATCTTTAGCATAAACCGCTCTAATAATAACCGTGTCCTGCGTTGTTCACTCAAGATGCCATTTATAGCACTCTCTAATTCCTTAACCCTGCTTTCTCCATTAAATGATACTGCCCGATAGCTCTTCGCCCTTGGTTTTTTCAGCATTATGCGTATGGTTCTTTCCCAGAACCTTTCAAAATCTACCAAAGGCAATTTTTCACCTACCAATGTAGTCGCAATCCCTCGATAGCACCTTGCAATATCAGACGTGGGGAATTTCACAATAACTGGGACCTGGGCTGAGACCGCCTTAAGCAATTTGGCATCTGTACACACACTCCCTATATAATCTACACGAGAGCCCAAAAACCGGTGTGCAGCTGAGGATATCTTTTTGTAAATCAATCTCCCTGAAGAGCTATCTTTGGCCATACTGGAAAACATAGATATCCTTCCTGAGAAACCATTCTTCTTAAGTACCTTAATCAAGGCATATGCATCAGTAAGAGATGTAGGCTCTGTGTTTACCCCTACAATCACCTCTGGAACAGCCATAAGAAATGAAATCACAGAAGAAGAAATACCAGATGCTGTATCCACAATAAGAAAATCCGCGTCCTTTGAGGCATTCATAACTGATTTTATTAGTCTATTCACCCTCTCTCCTGGTAGATCTGCCATATACTCCATACCAGAACTGCCGGGAATAAGTTCCACTTTATAGTCTGTCTTTAAGATAATATCTTCGATACTTGCCTGCCCCATAACCACGTCTTCAAGACTGTAATCAGTTCTCACTCCCAGGAGCACATCCAGATTGGCAAGTCCAAGGTCTGCATCTAATAATTGCACCTTATTATCCATCATAGCAAGGGCAATTCCAACATTAAGCACAAAATTGCTCTTCCCCACGCCTCCCTTGCCTGATGTTACAGCTATTACCCGCGGCATATCATCTAGCCTCCATATCATTTAATCTCACAGCTTCTTATGCAATATGTGTGCACATAAAAACCATATGAAAATAGCCCATCTTCAAATTAAGATGTATTAAGAAAAAGAAAAACTTTTCCAAAAAAATGAAATTTATTGCTCATATTGCTGTAAATCCATAGACACCATTTTTGATACCCCAGGTGTCTCAAAGGTAATACCATAAATAACATCTGCAATTGTCATGGTCTGTTTGTTATGTGTAACGATAATGAACTGAGATTTATTCGAAAATCTTTTTAACAGCCGTTTGAATCGTTCTATATTTATATCATCTAATGAAGCATCTGCCTCGTCCAGGATACAAAAGGTCGACGGCTTGGTTTTAAATAATGCAAATATCAAAGAAATAGCACACAAACTCTTTTCGCCACCTGAAAGCAATGTCATCCTCTTCAAACGCTTATGCGGAGGACATGCCATAATCTCTATCCCGCCATCTAGATGGTCTCCATCCTGGATAATCAGATCTGCTTTGCCACCAGAAAAAAGCCCGGTAAAAATCTTAGAAAAATTTTTTTTTACCTTGGCAAACGTGGACTTAAATTCTTTTGCACTTTGTCTTTCCGCATCTGATATTACCTGCTTTAGTCTAGTGCTGGATAGCATAAGATCTTGATACTGGTTGTTTAAATCTTTCCACCTTGATTGTATCTCTTCATAGCCCTCGATCGAGGTAAAATTTATTTGCCCCATCCTTTCAATCCTAGCCTGAAGACTAACAATCTTACGTTCGGCACTATCAGGATCAAACTCGTCTGGAACAGGAGAGCTATCTCCACCAAACCTGGCCTTTATCCTTTTAAGTACCATGTTAAAGGCAATCTCCTGCTGCCTATATTTAAGAACAATTTCATCCAGTTTTCTTTCCAGGATAGATAATTCTTTCTCCAATGAGGATATAATGCTATCCAGCGTGGCTACCCCTTCTAAAATCTTATTGTGTTCAGATAAAATGGAATTATACCGGCCTTCCAATTCCTTGATCTCAATATGAGTCTTTTCTATAGTAGCATTGCGGATGGATATTGCTTCTTCTATTTCATCTTCATTTTTATCAATATCAATTAATCTCTCTTCATCATCTTTAATGGTGGCCTTCTCTTTTCTCAGTTGCTCGTTTAATTTATTCAGCCGCTCATTTTTCGATGCTGATGATATCTTTAATTCCTGAATAGCCGCCATATCTTCTTGAAGGTCATTATTCTTCTCATCAATAAGGAGCATCACATCTTCTTTGCTTTTCTCCAGATCTTTAACTCGACCCTGCCTCCCCTCTATCTTGCAATCAATATCGTCCTTCCTGCCTCTGGCATCTATTAGGTCTCTATCGAGCCGTTCTTTCAACCCTGACCACATATCTATGTCTTTATCAAAGGCTGTTATTTTATCATTCTTGCGATCTATCTGACCCTGGAGGCCAACAATTTTGTTCCTTAGTATATTCAACTGCGTATCTTTTTGCGTTACCTCCTCTTGTAATGCCTGAATTCCGGAGCGAAGGCCTGCCATCTTTGTCTCTTTATCTTCAATTTTTTCCTTGATGCCTTTTACCTTTAATGAGAGTGTATCCTTATCTTTAACAAGGGCCTCCTTCTCGGCCTTTGCCTTTAACACCTCCACATACTTTGTATTATTTGAAGCAGTCCTTATCACCCCTGTCTTTTCTAAGACCATCCCATCTTTTGTGACCATGTTGGATAAATACTCTTTCTTGTGCCAGATACCTAAGGCAGCATCTATATCTTCTACAACCAGCATACCGTCCGTGAGTACATCTGCCACATCACTAAAATCTTTACGCACTTCAATGAAAGACCTTAACTGCCCTAGCACCCCTTTGTCCCTTGGTATTCCAGGCGATTTACCAGTGCCTATGTAAGGATGAATGGGAATAAATCCAGGGTATATGTCTTTATCAATAGCATTAAGGGCCTGCGTATAATCAGTTATTATTACATAATCCATGAAGTCTCCCAGAGATCTTCCCACAGCTTCTTCAAAACCAGCCTTTACTCGAATTATATCCGAGACCTTCTTTAAGCTATTACCAATAGCGGCTTTATCTCTATTTACGGATTGTGTTGGATGTATAATACCTTCAAGGAATGCAATCTTATCATTTATTGCAGAATATTCCTGCTCTATCTTAAAAAGCTCATTGGATTCTTGCCCAACCAGGGCTTTAAGCTCCTCCTTTTCTTTATTGAGTTTACATTGGCTCTCTGAGATATCCTCCATACACTCCTCTAGATGAACTATCTCATCTTCTATCAATCCGGCCTCTTTCTTTAAGGATAACCTCTTTATTGTTGCATCTTCTAATTCCTTCCTCCTGGCCTTTATATTTGAATTGATCTCGCCCCCCCTTTGTTTAATGGAGACAATACGCTGGTCTATGGCCCTGGTATGACCTATTAAGTCAAATAGTTTCGTCCTTTCCTGTTCGTAAGATTTTGATATCTCATCATGCTTGGACCTTAACCCCTTAAGAGAATGCCGCACCTTGTCAATTCCCTTTTCAAGATAAGATATCTTATCTTCTATCATGGATAAGGCTGCTTCGGCTTCCGAGGTCTGCTTTTTTATATCTGTAATATATCTTCTGCTATGATCTAATCTTGAATCTAACATGTCCCGTGTAGATTGAAGATCCTTTAATCTGGTTTGCCAGGCCACTATATCTCTTTGTGTAATCTCAAGCGTGGATTTTGCCTGGCGTAAGGCATTTGATAGCCTCTCTATTTCTTGCTTCTTTCCCTCTGCTTCACTTCTCAATCTTTCCAATCGCCCCGCAGCGGTTCCTATCTTATCTTCCTTTATCTTTATCTGGGCATTTATACCGGCTTCATCCCTGACAAAACCATCCATTTGTTTCTTGATCTCTCTTCCTTCATGGCTCCATAACAATCGCGTAAACTCATTTGCCTCTTTTCGTAGGGCTTGATACCTTTTTGCCTTTCCAGCATGAGATTTCAAGGTGTCTCTCTGCTTAGAGATCTCCCCTAAAAGATCTCTTATCCTTTCAAGATTATATGTTGTTTTCTCTAACCTCTTAATGGCCTCTGTTTTCTTCATTCGAAATTTGCTTATCCCTGCTGCTTCTTCTATAAGGGCCCTTATATCCTGAGGGCTTGCCTGGACAATATCCTCAATCTTGCCCTGCTCTATTATGGCATACCCATTTCTACCTAGGCCTGTATCCAGAAATATATCCATGATATCCTTTAATCTGCACTTGAGGCCATTTAGGGTATAGAGACTTTCTCCCGTTCTATAAAGCTTTCTGGATATAGAGATCTCATTAAACCCGTCAAGCGATTTAGGAAAATACCCACCATCTCGAACAAACTCCAGATTAACACTGGCCATACCAGAGGGAGATATCTCTTGCGTTCCGGAAAATATCACATCCTCCATAGTAGCAGCCCTTAAAGATTTCGGTGATTGTTCTCCAAGTACCCATCTTATAGCATCGGCTATGTTGCTCTTGCCGCATCCGTTTGGGCCGGCAATACAGGTAATCATCCCTGGAAAGGTCAGCTCTGTCTTCTTTGCCAGTGATTTAAAACCGTGAATCTCTATCCGCTCTAATCTCACGCCTTATGGTTTATCAAAGCTTCTAGGATATATCAACTCTCTTGTGTACGGTTTTATGGAGTAATGGAATGTTGGAGTACTCGAAGTTCAAAAGCCACCCCTCTAGATGCAAAATTGCACACACAAAACAATGGCAACCGCCCATCATTTTCTCAATACTCCATTACTTCAATCAATGTGTCGTGTTATAATTACCCAATTTGTGTCATATATTGTGCCAAAAGTGCTAGGTGTCGTTGCAGGGATAAAAAGTCCTTGAAATACTGTGTCAAAATAAGCAATAAATGAAAGGATCTTTATAAGGAGGTTTAAATGTTCGCAGTTGCAAATATATTAATAGCCTTGGGTCAAGTATTACATGTCCTGCTCAATCTGTACATGTGGATTGTAATCATAGGCGCACTTATTACATGGGTCAATCCTGACCCATATAATCCCATAGTAAGATTCCTTTATAGTGTAACTGAGCCTGCGCTGGGATGGTTTAGAAGACGGCTTCCTTTTTTGAGACTAGGCGGGTTTGATTTGTCTCCTATAGTTGTCATTGCTGTCATTATATTTCTTGATACTGCCCTTGCAAGGTCATTAATTGATACTGGATTGCATATGAAGATGGGATTTTAATACGGGATAACAAATGTGGATCCAGAGACAAACCAGCGATACGCTTGTTACATGCAAGGTCCACCCAAATGCCGGCAGGGATCGTATAGAGGGTGTCAAGGGGGATTATCTGGAAATCCGCCTAAGCTCTCCCCCTGTAGAAGGCAAGGCAAATAAGGCCCTGATTAAACTTCTGTCAAAGTGTCTAAAGGTTGCAAAATCTAAGATTTCTATCATAAGTGGCCAGAAGGCCAGGATAAAGGTGATATCCATAAAAGATACACCCCCAACAGATGTCATGGTTGCATTGGGGCTAGATCCTATTCAATTACCTTAACATTTTTGTACCCAAGACTGACTAACTCTTGAGCAATATTTGATGTATCTCCTCCGGATATCCTGAAGTGATGAATTGTGTCTTCTCCATTAATGGACATTCCCACGCTTATAATAAATCCACCTTTGGATTCTATAATGGATATAACTTCATCTAATGATCCACTCACATGTTTGAGGACAACATCTATCCTGGAGCCTTCCTTTAGAACCCCCATTACCTCAATAAAGGCCCTTAATATATCATTGACTGTAATAATCCCAACAAGACCACCATTATGGAAAACAGGGAGACAACCTATATTCTTCTCATAGATTATACGGGCAGCCTTCTCCAGGCTTGTATTTTGAGTAATGGTATAAGGATTTTGGATCATCACATCCTTTACCTTCATTTGCTCGATCATGGATGCTAATATCGCCTGTTTCAGGTCCCCCAGGGTCACCAAGCCGACAAAGACACCTTTTTCTAACACGGGCAAATGACGAACAGAGTGTTTTTTCATCAACATGAGAGCATTTCTAATGCCTGCTTCCGGCTTTATAGTAATTACATCTGCTACCATCCAGGAGTCTACTTTCATGTCTCACCTTATACCAAAAATCCTTACCAAAAAAAACAACCAAAAAAATGTCCGCCCTCTATGCTAAAATAATGGTTTGCCCCGGATAGTAAGCGTTTAGCCAAAGCAATATTTTTTAAACCAGCATGCCTGCAAGGAAAGGCTCAACCAAGGGTGAAAATATATTTAGCCATGAGTAGTCTTTTAGTTCTGTGCTTATACTTGTCAGTAGTCCGTAGTCCGTTGTAAAGGATGATCACCTTCCAATATATCACTGATCACAGACCACTGATAACTATTTTTCATATAAACCAGCATGAGCGATCCACTCTCACAACGAAGCATGAAAACAATATCTCATTTCCCCATCTTCCTTCATCTCAAAATAAAACCCTAGCCTCTGATCCCCGGCCCCTGATCCCTGCCAAATATTTCTCATATAAAGGCCACCTATAGATTCACGTCTTTTACCCTCAGAAGATAGCGGATAGCATCGTCCCTTGATGATATGCTCCCCTCAGCCCTTGCCTGCTCTATCATCTTAAGATATCTGCCAACATGAGGCCCGGGCTGACAACTCAGGGTTTTCATTACATCATGGCCATTGATGAGTGGGGATATCTTTTTTGTTTTGAATACATTGATATAATAGGTCCAGACCTTAGAGACTATAGCCTCTATACTTGGCCTTGATCCAATGTAATTAGGGTCTTTTCCTGTTGCCGTGGCATCTGCCATAGCATGGATTAGCATCTCAGGCACCCCCCCTTTTACCTCTGATAATAAGCGATAAATGGCCCTGTCTGTAGGCCGGGACGGATTACCCTGGCAGGCCAGTTCCAGTAATCGCATATGGGATGCAATAATCCTTTCTACAGTCCGGACGGCATTGTTGGAAAATCTAAGGCCCTTACATATATGAGATGCTATCTTGGCCCCTACACGGGCATGGCCATAAAAATGTACATGCCCATATTCATCCGTTACCCTGGCCTTAGGTTTACCTATATCATGCAAGAATGCAGCAAGCCTCAATAACCCTGCTTTAGTAATACCATATTCAATCTCCTCAAAAAGATAATCACCAATACCAGGGAGATATTCTTCCCTGTTTTCTATAAGCCCATCGATCTCTGCGGTGGTAAGCAGGACATGCTTAAGTAATGGCCACCTGTGATGTCTACCCTGGTCCATTCCATGGGAACCCTTGTACTGTGGGAATAATATATCTATCAGACCAATCTCATCCATGAGATAAAACACCCTCGATCCATTTGAACAATTGAGGGCAGACATAAATTCTTGTTTTATCCTCTCTTTAGACACCAGCCCAAGGTTTTGGACATATCTTTTGAGAAGTGAGGAGGTGTGCCTATCTATATCAAAGCAAAGCTCTGCGGCAAACCTCAGACACCTTAATATCCTTAGCGGGTCGGATATTATGCTTTCCTCTGATATTATCCGGATAATCCCTGCCTTCAAATCCTCCGACCCTTCATGGGGATCTATAAACTCTTTGTTTAAGAGATTTAATGCCATGGCATTTATGGTTATATCGCGACACTTAAGATCTGAGACTATATCCGGCCCTTTAGGTGCAGATACATCTATTAATGCAGATAGATCCGGTAGGGCTATACGGGCTATTTGTCTGGATTCATCCATCCAGAATGCCTTTACCCCAAAATCGGCTGCCACCTTTTGTGCAAGGCCCCAGACATCACCAAAGGTGACAATGTCATAGTCCTTTGGTGGTCTGTCCATTACCATATCACGCACACAACCACCTACGAGATATGTATTACTATTAAAGAATTCTGATATCCTTGAGAGAATGCTATCCTTTAAGGCGATATCCCACAGATTTCGCATGTGCCTCAAGCTCCTCAGCCCGTGCTATTTGTACAGCCATAGGCCCGAGCCGCATAAGGGCCTTTTTTGAAAACCCTATAACCGAAGATCTCTTAAAGAAGTCATACACCCCTAAAGGAGAAGAGAATCTTGATGTAGCACTCGTCGGTAAGGTATGATTTGGCCCGGCGATATAATCGCCGAGGACCTCAGAGGTGTAATAGCCTAAAAATATGGCCCCTGCATTTTCTATCCTGTCGAGATACTTATGGGCATCTTCCGCCATAAGCTCTACGTGTTCAGGGGCAATACGATTTGATATCTTAATCGCTTCATCTATATCTTTAGTGATCACACATAGCCCATGATTGTTTAGTGATTGTTTTATGATTTCTTTCCTGGGTAGAGATCTCACCTCTATATGTAGTTGGTTTAGTACATCCCTTGCCAGAGACTTGTCTGGCGTCAAAAGTATGGCTGATGCCATGGGGTCATGTTCCGCCTGTGAGAGGAGATCCATTGCTATTATGTGTTTTTTTGCTCCACTGTCTGCGATAATAAGGACCTCCGAAGGACCTGCCGCCAGATCTATCCCCACTATAGAGTGTACCAGCCTTTTTGCATGGTTTACATACACATTCCCAGGGCCTACGATCTTGTCTACCTTTGGTATTGTCTCTGTCCCATATGCGAGTGCAGCTATAGCCTGGGCACCGCCGATTCGATAGATCCTTTTTATCCCTGCTATATGGGCAGCAACGAGTAATACCTGATTTACCTTCCCCTCAGGGGTTGGAGTAACAACTATTATATCTTTTACCCCTGCTATCTTCGCCGGGATTACATTCATCAACATTGTAGACGGAAATGCGTTCTTGCCACCAGGTATATACACTCCAACCCTTTCTATTGGGGTAATCCTTTGGCCAAGGATTGTCCCCTCTGAATCTGTGGTTGTCCAGGAGTGCTGAATCTGCTGGTGATGAAAGGCATCTATCCTGCTTGCTGCCTCCTTTAACGCTGCGGTAAGCTTAGGGTCTACCTTTGACAAGGCAGATGATATTTCGCCTTCCTCTATCACAATAGATTTATCTTCAGGATCAAAACCATCGAACGCTGATGTATACTCAAAAAGGGCCTTATCTCGTTGGGTCTTTACCCTATCAATAATCTCCCTTACCTTTAGGTCAATATCAGGAGGGATTAATTTCGAGCGATCTATTATCCCGAATATCTTATCTTCCCAGCCTTTTTTACTGGTGAATACGGTCCTTATCATAGACCACCCCTTTTTCTTTCAATCCTTACCCCCAGGCTTGATAATTTATCATCTATGTTTTCATACCCCCTGTCCAGATGATAAATACGTCTTATCTCCGTGGTATTTTCCGCATTGAGGGCAGCCAAAACCAGACTTGCTGATGCCCTCAAATCTGTAGCCATAACAATTGCACCCTGGAGTCTGTCTACCCCTCTTACCAATACAGTCCTTCCCTTTTCCTCGATATCAGCACCCATCCTCATAAGTTCAGGGACATGCATAAAACGATTTTCAAAGATATTTTCTGTAATAGAAGATACGCCATCTGCTATGCATGCTAAAGCCATAATCTGGGCCTGCATATCCGTCGGGAATCCAGGAAACGGTGCTGTTTCCACGTCTATGGGTTTGATCCCATTCCTTCCATCTACCAAGATGGTGTCAGCATCTATCTTCTCTATTACTACACCCATGCCCTCAAGCTTTTCCATAAAAGTCTTGCTATGCTCAGGCCGTACCCCTTTTATTATGAGTGTGCCTCTGGTAATAGCTGCTGCAACCATAAATGTGCCGGCTTCTATCCTGTCCGGTATTATTGTATGGGTGGCGCCATCAAGTCTCTTCACCCCTTCTATAGTTATGGTAGCCCCCCCTGCGCCCTTTATTTTGGCTCCCATCCTGCTTAGGGCATCTGCGAGATCTGCAATCTCCGGCTCTTTTGCCGCCCCTTCTATGCGAGTTGTGCCCTCTGCCATAGTTGCGGCCATCATGATGTTTTCCGTTCCCCCTACAGTGGGTTTGTCAAATATTATCCGTGCGCCTTTAAGACCCTTTGTGGATGCAAGCACATAACCATGAGACATCTCTATTTGGGCACCCATTTTCTCAAGGCCTTTAAGATGCTGATCTATGGGTCGAACACCTATGGCACAACCTCCAGGTAAAGAGACCTTGGCCCTCTTGTATTTAGCTACTAGGGGGCCCAATACAAGGATAGAAGCCCTCATAGTCTTTACCAGATTATATGGCGCCTCATATGAAGTAATCTGTGAGGGGTCTACAATAATTGTATTATCATGATCTCTTGAGACCTTGGCCCCCAGGGTCTCAAGAACCTTTATTATAGTGGAGATGTCTTTGAGGTTTGGTACATTGAAATATCTGCACCTTCTTTCAGCAAGTATGGAAGAGCATAGTACAGGCAGCGCTGCATTTTTAGCCCCTGATATCTTCACCTCTCCTTTTAGAGGTATCCCCCCTTGGATCAAAAATCTATCCACAGATCTTCTCCAAGACAATCACCCTTTCTATGCCGGATATATCTCTAATCCATTTTTTTATTACAAGGGGTTTATACATAATATCTATATATCCTTCTATTGCATCCTTTTGGTTATACCCAACCTCCATAATAAGCAATCCCTTTACACATAGCCATTCAGTTATACCTTCCAGAACCCTCTTTATTATATCAATCCCATCATGACCTGCAAACAGGGCCTCTCCAGCTTCATATTTTATGACGTCATCTTCAATAAGAGGTGCATCTTTTAATGCAACATAAGGAGGATTTACTACTATCACAGGAAATTTAGAGGAGATAGGAGAGAATAAGTCTCCAACAAACAGTCTTAACCTGCTGTCTACCCCGTATGTCCTTGCATTTTCTTTTGCCGTGAGAACAGATGGTTTGCTGATATCACACCCAATAGCTTTTATATCCGGCCTCTCCAAAAGGATAGATACGACTACCGCTCCTGATCCGACACCAATCTCTAAGACAGTAGAATCTCGCGGGGTCAGTCCTATAGCCTCTCCTACTAAAATCTCAGTCTCTGGCCTGGGGATAAAAATACCCTT
The DNA here is from genome assembly GCA_034716155.1 of Thermodesulfobacteriota bacterium. Taxonomy (GTDB): domain Bacteria; phylum Desulfobacterota; class Desulfomonilia; order UBA1062; family UBA1062; genus JAGGYK01. The sequence continues at coordinate 14,886 of JAYEFR010000015.1, read as the reverse complement.
ATCTACTATAAAAGACCTGCCAAAAAATTCCTTCTGCCCCAGGATATATGCTACAGGCTCTCTTTTTAAACGGCGCTTTAATAAAAGCCTGAATGCCTTGAGCTCCCCTGAGACCAAAGGCCTGTCAATATCCATGTAAAGGTGTATTCTATCTGTATCTAATGCACTTGCCAGAAGTAATTCCGCATCGAGCCTAGGTGTGTCCATCCCCTTGTCACTAAGATATCCTTTGGCCCAGGCAAGTATTGACCTGATAGTCCATGTCTGCATCAGGGGTTTGGCTTCCCTATATCCTCAGTATTAAAATAGGAGGTAAGCTCATCTATAAGCCCACCAATTTCACCTTCGAGGATTGCCGGAAGTCTATGGAGGGTTAGTTTTATCCGATGATCAGTGACCCTGCCTTGAGGGAAATTGTATGTCCTTATCCTCTCGCTCCTCTCCCCAGTGCCTACTTGAGAACGCCTCTTGGATGCAATCTCCTCATGCTGCTCCTCCCTAACTTTCTGGAGGAGTCGGGATCTCAAGACCCTCATGGCCTTTGATTTGTTTTTATACTGTGATTTCTCGTCCTGACATGAGACTATTATTCCCGTAGGCAGGTGAGTGATGCGCACTGCAGAATCTGTCTTATTGACATGCTGCCCACCATGGCCGGAAGCCCTGAATGTATCAATTCTTAACTCTTTTGGATCTATATCAACATCTACATCGCTTGCCTCCGGAAGCACGGCAACAGTCACTGTAGACGTATGAATCCTACCCCCTGCCTCAGTAACCGGAACCCTTTGTACCCTATGGACACCACTTTCATATTTGAGCCTGGAAAATGCGCCCTTGCCTTTTATCACGGCAATAACCTCTTTAATACCACCAATCTCTGTGGCATTTATATTTAGCATCTCCACTTCCCAGCCTATTGATTCGGCATAGCGCGAATACATTCGGAAGAGATCTGCAGCAAACAGGCCGGCTTCGTCACCTCCTGTTCCTGCCCGGATTTCCAGTATCACATTTCTTTCGGCATCAGGATCCTTTGGTGAAAAGATCTCTTTTATCTCTTGCTCCAGGGCATCCTTCTCTCTTTTTAATCTTACCATCTCTTCCTCGACAAACTCCCTCACCTGATGGTCAGGGTCATCTAACATTGATTCATGTTCCTGGAGTTCTAAAATGATCTTCTTGAGTTTCTTATATGGTTCTATAACTATCTCCAGGCTGGAATGCTCCTTGGCAATTTCTTTATATCTACCGGGATCTTTCAATAGATCGGGTTGTGCCAAAAATCCTGACAGTTCTTGATAGCGGGCATCAAGAGATTCGAGTTTGTCTAACATATCTTGGTGTTATTTCTTTTTCTCGCCTTTATTCAGGTAGTCTCCATACTTCCTGCGGAACAACTCTGCCTTGCCTGCTGTTGCGGCAAACCTCTGCTGTCCGGTATAAACCGGATGGCATGCGCTGCATATCTCTATCCTGATATCCTTTTTTGTAGATCGCGTCTTTACTACATTTCCACATGCGCAAGTAATCGTGGTATCAAAGTACTCCGGATGTATTCCTCTTTTCATTACCCATCTCCTTGATTATTTATTCATCGACTCTAAGAAGTCTTTATTATTATCAGTCTTACCAAGTTTGTCCAGTAAAAATTCTATGCTATCTACAGGATTCAGGGGGCTGAGCAATTTTCTAAGTACCCATATGCGATTCAATGAATCAGAGGGCAACAGCAATTCCTCCTTTCTTGTGCCGGATCGGCTTATATCCATAGCAGGGAATATCCTTCTCTCCATTATAGTGCGATCAAGGTGTATCTCTAAGTTGCCTGTGCCCTTGAATTCTTCATATATAACCTCATCCATTCGAGAACCTGTATCTATCAGGGCCGTAGCTATTATAGTGAGACTTCCACCTTCCTCTATGTTTCTTGCTGTCCCGAAAAAGCGTTTGGGCTTTTGAAGCGCATTCGCATCTAAACCCCCTGAAAGCAGTTTCCCGGACGGGGGGCATACTGTATTATGAGCCCTGGCAAGCCTTGTCAATGAATCCAGCAAGATAACCACATCTTTCTTGTGCTCAACAAGGCTTTTGGCCTTTTCTATCACCATCTTTGCTACCTGTACATGCCTGGATGCAGGCTCGTCAAAGGTAGAAGAGATTACCGCTCCCCGCACAGAACGTCTCATATCTGTAACCTCTTCCGGCCTCTCATCTATAAGCAGAACCATCAGTATTACATCAGGATGATTGGCTGTAATGCTGTTGGCAACACCCTGAAGCATCATGGTTTTGCCTGCCTTTGGGGGGGATACTATTAATCCTCTCTGACCCTTCCCAATTGGGGAAAGGAGATCCAATGTCCTTCCAGTAAGGTTATCTGTGCCAGTCTCCAGCATGAATTTCTCCATGGGGTATAAGGGCGTTAGGTTATCAAACTGAACCCTATGCTTGGCCGCATCCGGGGATTCAAAATTTATGGTTTCAAGCTTGAGTAGCGCAAAATAGCGCTCGTTATCCTTCGGAGGTCTTATCTGCCCTTTCACAGTATCGCCTATCTTAAGGTTGAATCTACGAATCTGTGATGGCGACACATATATATCGTCAGGGCCAGGCAGATAATTATAATCAGCAGACCTCAAAAAACCAAACCCATCCGGCAAGACATCTAAGACGCCTTCCCCTGTTATATACCCTTCTTTCTCCGCCTCTGCCTGAAGTATAGCAAATATCAATTCCTGGAGTGTCATGGTCGCAGCGCTTTCTATATTCAAGGCATTTGCGGCCTCTAATAAATCCTTTGGACTTAACTTTTTTAGTTCTTCTATGTTCATATCTTTCCTCTCGGTCTATAATGAAATGAATTTTAAGAAACAAATGGGATTGTTTTCTTCTATTTCGAATCAAAAGACACTTAATGGATGTACACAATAAAGTCAAGCATAAAAACTGATGGCTTCGTAAAAAGTCCAACTTCTGCGTTGCGCTTAAATCTTTCGTCATTGAGGCGTACGGTAAGTACGCCTCATTCCTCAAGATTTGCGCGCCTTGAATTTGAAGCTTTTTACTTTGCCATCTAATTTTGACTTCTTACGAGTGTATAAAAACCGGCCTTGCTAATTATTTTCGGAAAGCCAACCTCCTTTATCTTTCGTCTCGAACCTTTACAATCTTAATCCTGTATCTCGCCCGTATAGATGACCTTCATAGGGGCGATGTCTTTCGAGATCCCTTTTATATCTATATTACCCATAGACTCAAAGAGCGCATCTTCAATCCCCTGGTCAAGGGCTATATCTGCTGTAGCACCAGAGACTATTATCTCCCCTTGGGATGTTATGGATTCAAGGCGCTCAGCCAAATTCACTGGCTCACCTATAACTGTATAATTCATTTGTTCTTGTGTTCCTATATTACCTGCTATGGCTATACCTGTAGCTATGCCTATGCCTACATCTATAGGGAATAGCCCTTCGTTTTCGAATGTCCCCTTCATCCGGCGTACCGTTTTTTGGACATCTATAGCGCATTGGATAGCCTCCACAGGATCATCATCACTCGCATCCGGTATGCCGAATACGGCCATCATGCCGTCTCCCAAAAATTTATCCAGCATACCTCCATGGCTAAATATAATAGGCACCACGATTTCAAAAAAGGAATTTAATACACCTACTACACCCTCTACCGGATTAGTCTCCACTATTGGTGTAAAATTGACTATATCGATAAACATGGTAGTGACCAACTTTTTCTCCCCTCCAAGCCGAGTCATACGCTCATCTGCTAATAAATGCTCTGCAAGACCTCTGGAGAAATATCTACTCAAGTTTATTCTCTTTTTCTCCAATCTTACCAAATCCTGATATGTACGTACCAGAGATGCTGCAATAGAGAGCTGATCTGCTATGAGTTCAAAAAATCTCAGGTCATTAGGGCCAAAAGAGTAAGAGATATTATCTCTAAAATTCAGGACTCCAATAGGAAACCCTTCTGATATAATAGGGACACATGCGAGCGATCCTTCTTGGTTTGTCCCTTTATCTGAAAATGCAGGATCCTTTCTCACATCTGGTATGTGTATGGTTTTGGAAGTGCTAAGGGCCTTCCCTGCTACACCCTCATTTCTCTTAAATGTTGCAGGAAATCGCCTGGAAGGACTTTTCATCCTTGATACTCCAACTACATGCAAAAGTTGTGTTGCCTCATCTAGTAACATTATGGATATGCTATAAATACCTGTGTGTTCTTTAATGATATCAAGTTGTTCAGAGAATAATTCATCCCACAGGGACAGGTTTGCACTCTTTAGAGCATCCCCTAATTCTTTTAACAAAGACAGTTCTGCTATCTTTTGTTCATAGCTCGCCTCTAATGACAAGATGCGTTCTTTAAATAAGGCTATCATGTCTTGACTCATGGTTTAATTCTCCAAGACAATTTTTACCTTTACTTTTATGTCGTCATATACCTTAGTAACTATATCATTGGAGATAAGTTCTATTCCTTTCTCGTTCATATACCTCACAGCTCCACTATTTACACTGTCTATATCAATCTCTCCTCTATGAGCTATAAGATCCGCCAGATGAAGGGCAATGGATATCGGCATATGCGTGGATCTATGTGGCATATGGTGGGTTATAAGTCCATTTACAATGCCTTTAGGTAAATTCCACCTGTCTATAATATATGCCCCCATCTCTGCATGTGACAGCCCGGTTTCCATCTCCTCTAAGGCAAGATCTTCCAAGGAAGACGCCCTATCTAAGCTCCCTATATCCTCTCCACGCTGGAAAAAGGCTATCTTGCCTAAATCATGGAGCAGCCCTATAGTATATAATAAATCCTTTTCCTCGCAGCCTATACTAAGGCCTACCCATTGAGAAAGATGAGCAACCATTAAGGAATGTTCCCAAAGCATCTGAGCCTTTTTAGGTGATATATTTTCCATAATACGATATACGGCAATGGAAAAGGCCAGATTCGTTACCTCATCATTGCCAAGAATAACTATTGCATGCCCTATTGAATCCACCTTGCGATGAAAACCGTAAAAGGCTGAGTTTACCACCTTCAAAATCTTGGATGTAAGGACAGGATCCTTCTCGATAATTCGAGCCATTTTGGATGCACAAAGCAGAGGATCTTTTGCTATATCTATAATCTGTCTTGATATAGAAGGAAGGGTGAATAGATGCTCTATATTTCTGAAACGCCTAAGCGTTTCCATACCCTTTGTGGTCTTTTCTTGTATTTTCTCTTGATACCCCCACTCTTCAATGAGATTACAGGGCTTCTTATCTTCACTTGGGATAAAATCTTTAAGACAAGAGCTTACTCCATATGGTAAATGGTCTTCTACAAGCCTCTGCTCCCGCCCAGGCGCTTTAGACAAAAATTGCCCCAGTTCTTGAGGGTGAGCTGCAAGAAATGCATAGAATTGATAAAAAGGTTTTGATATAAATCTCGCCTCCGGACTTTTTTGCTCTTCTAATGGAGAGAAGTCTTTCATTGTCTTCCAGGCCCACCTGATCTCCGGGCCTATTTTCAACGTACTTAATCTCTCTATAGAAATAGAGACCAGACTATCTATGTCTCCCCCATCAGTAGGATATACAGATATGCCCTTTGGAATAGAGACAAATGTAGCAGAAGCAACATCAGGCCCGGCACCAAACATCCCTATTATTACATAGTTTTTAAACTCAACAGATGTATCGATATCCCTTTTAGATGAGAGTGCCTTTTCGGTGTATTCCTTATATGTAGTGACAAAACTCATGGTCCCCCCAAGGATCTGAACCTTTTTTAATTCTCTCTTAAAGGCTGCAAGGGGATTTACACTATCCATGCGTCTTCTATCGACTACACATCATAAAATCTTGACTTTATAAGGGTGTTTGAAATAGATTATGTCGGAAATAATACATCTTTTAAGGATTAAGGACATTTACTTATGATATCAGTAGAAGAGGCAAGAGAGAGTATACTTTCCCGGATAAGTATCCTACCGAAAGAAAAGGTGGTCATCGATAAGACCCTTGGAAGATATTTGGCAGAGAACATTGTCTCAGATAGGAATATACCTCTATGGGACAATTCAGCTATGGATGGCTATGCCTTACACCACGAAGATATAATATCCCCCAAGACAAGACTCAAGATTATCTATGACCTGCCTGCAGGGTCGTCTCCAAAAAGCCCTGTTAAAAATGGCGAAGCTGTACGAATTATGACAGGGGCTCCTATGCCTCCTGGTTCAGATGCCGTAGTGAAAAGAGAGGACACCATTGAGACCCCAGATGAAATTATTGTCTTAAAACCACCACAAAAAGATGAGAATGTCCGTTACAGGGGAGAAGACATCAAGGAAGGAGAGACCATACTTTCGAAAGGGGATTACATCGGTCCGGCCCAGGCAGGGATATTAGCCTCGCTGCAAAGATCAAGCGTGTACTGTTATCAAAGGCCAGTGGTTGCGATCTTAGCTACCGGCAACGAGCTCATAGATATAGATGGGAGATTGTCACCAGGAGCTATAGTCGCTTCTAATTCCTACACGCTAACATCCCTGGTAAAAATTTGCAAGGCTATACCCCTATACCTGGGTATTTCAAAAGACAACAAAAAGGAACTGCAAGAATTTCTTCTGGCAGCTAAAAGAGCAGACCTGATACTCACATCAGGGGGAGTCTCTGTGGGCGATTATGATATTGTAAAGGAAGTCATGTCATCTAAAAAAAATCATGTGGAATTCTGGCAGGTTGAGATGAAACCCGGAAAGCCTCTTGTATTTGGTAATATCGGAGACACACCTGCAATTGGACTGCCTGGAAACCCTGTGTCTTCTATGGTCTCGTTCTATCAGTTTGCAAGGCCTGCTATATTAAAAATGATGGGAGTGAAAAATCTACTGCTGCCAAGGGTAACTGCAAAAATAAAAACCTCTATAAGAAAAAAGACTGATAGGCGTCATTATCTAAGGGGTATATTGAAAAGAGATGGCGCTGATCTTACTGTAGATCTTACCGGGCCACAAGGCTCGGGCATCCTCTCTTCTATGTCAAAGGCCAACTGCCTTATTGTACTGCCTAAAGAGAAAGGCATCATCTCTTCAGGTGAAATGGTAGAATGTGAAGTTATTCAAGCGTCTTGGGAATAAACATACGATAGAATAGGTTTAGAAATCTTGAATCAGTGAGACTGACTATATAATCTCTTACAATCTCTCCTGCGCTATGAGCCTTTGTATAAGCATCATCCATACGGTTTAAAAAGTCTGTATACACATACGAGTCTCTCTTTTGAGTCTCAATATCGTCTACCAGCCGTTTGAATACCAGCTCATAAATGATCATGATTTTTTCTGATTCCGATTTTACCTTTTTGTTCAGATATATCGTTTCATAGTTAAAGGCCTTTAGCTTCTTTAAGGCAGTAAACACCTCTAAAGAATAGCGAATCGTATCCTTTCCTGAATTTGAGACCAGGTCCTCAACCAGGGTATATACTATCTTGCCATTGGTATCCCCTAAAGTGGATCTTACATCACGTGGTATGGATTCTCTAGATATTATACCAAGTGAGATGGCATCTTCTATGTCTCTCCCAATATAGCTTATGGTATCTGCCATCCTGACTAAACACCCTTCCATGGTCATGGGGACAGGATTGCCCCCATCTCTGGCAATCTCGATCTTTTTATTCAGTGATGCAAAGCCTACCCCCTTATCAGGGCAGAGCGATTGCTCTGTCATCTCTCCATTGTGGCAGAGTATCCCATCTAAGACCTGAAGTGTGAGGTTCAGGCCTTTACCCCTCTTTTCGATCACATCTACAGCCCTTACCCCTTGAATATTGTGCCTGAACCTACCTATACCAGAGGCCTGACACAAACGGTCAAGGTAGCTTTCTCCATCATGTCCAAACGGTGGATGTCCAATATCATGCCCTATGGCAATGGCCTCTATAAGATCGTCATTGAGTCCTAATCTACGGCCTATTGTACGGGCAATCCTGGATAAAAGTTGCACATGTATTACCCTATATGCAACCCCGGGGTGCCCTACCAGATAAAATACCTGAGTCTTATCAATATAAGAGGTATAGGCCTGAGAATGGAGTATCCTGTCTACGTCTATGGAAAAGGCATCACGCATATCCCATTTGGTAAGGGTTTCTTTCTTCTTTCTTATCCCTTCTGAAGGATGGGTAGACTTCATTACCGTGTATTTATACAGGAAAATTTTGCTATCGTGTTAAACATCCCGACAAGCCTTTTTAAGAGGATTATACGATTATTTCTTGTTGGGATATCATCTGTCATAACCAATACCCCATCAAAAAATGCATCTATAGGGCCTTTAAGGTTAGCTAATAGTCTAAGCGCAGATGTATACTCACCCTTTCCGGCATAGCTTATAAAAGGCCTTTCTATCTCCTGAAATTTATTGTGAAGTGTCTTTTCCTCGTCCTGGACCAGAAGATCCGGCGAGACATCCCCTGATGCTTCCGTACTCTTAAGGATATTCTCCACCCTTTTACTTGCAATACATATAGACTCAAACCATGACTCTTTTATCGCAGAAGTAATTGCCTTTGCCCTCATATATGCATCTACAGGATCGTCAAACCCGGAAGAAAGGCAGGCTTCTATAATATCTCCCCCAATATCTTTTGATTGAAGGATAGTGATAATCCTTGTCTTGAAAAATTCCAGGATATCTTGCCTTACCTTATTCCCTGGTCTTTTAATCTTATCAGAGAGTAAAGACAGGCTAAGGTCTATAAGCTCAGTTATAGAAATTCTATATGCCTTATCCAACAAGATATTAAGGATGCCCATGGCCTGCCTGCGCAGCCCATACGGATCTGATGTGCCTGTTGGGATTTCTCCTATACCAAAACAACCGCATATAGTATCAATTCTATCTGCAAGACCTACAAGGGCGCCTATAATATCTGAAGGGATTCCATCCGTAGCAAAGGCAGGTAAATAATGTTCATGGATAGCTAAGGCCACTTCAGGATCATACCCTTGCCTTAAGGCGTACTCTCTGCCCATCACGCCCTGCAATTCAGGAAATTCATAAACCATAAGACTGTTCAGATCCCCCTTGCAAAACATTGCTGCTTGTTTTACCTTGTCTGTTTTGTCCGGGGCAAGATATTCTGCAAGATAAAGGGCAATATGTGTAAATCTCAAAACCTTTTCATAAGAGGTGCCGAGGCCTTTATGGAAAACCACATGTTCCAGCCTTTTCGCATATTCTTCCAATGGAACCTTTAAGTCTTCTTTGAAAAAGTATTCGGCATCCTCCAGTCTTGCCTTGAGAACCCTTTCATTCCCTTTACGGACCAAATCCGTATCCCGTGGTATTATATTGCTTACCCCGATAAAATATGGTTTTAAGTTTGTCTTATCTTTGATGTGGTATACAGGAAAACATCTTTGATGGTGTCTCATCACCGTCACGAGCACCTCTGTAGGTAACTCTAAAAAACCATTACCAAATTTACCCATTATTACATAAGGATACTCCAGGAGATTTACCACTTCATCTAATAGATCTTTGTCTCTTACTTGCCCCTCTATCTGACTTGCAAACCTTGAAGCATCTTCCCATATCATAGCCTTCCGCGCTTCTATATCAGGGATTACATAGGCTTCCTTGAGGACTTTTTCATATACCTCAGGCCCCGGCATCTCAACAAACCCTGGCGCCATAAAACGATTCCCTTTCGTCTTGTTCCCGGCTGATATATCTCCGAAGGCAACATCCAGCACTGTATCCCCAAACAAAGCCACAATCCAGTGTACAGGCCTCGCAAACCTGACCCCGGGATTAGGCCACCGCATGGTCTTCTGAAAAGGTATCTCTTTTATCATCTCTTCTATAATAGAGGGAAAGACTTCTCCGGCCGGCCTTCCGGGGATAGTCCTGGTTACACACAGATAAGGCCCTTTCGGTGTATCCTTAAATGTAATGTCCTTGATATCTACACCAACAGTCTTTGCAAATCCAAAGGCCGCCTGAGTGGGACTGCCTTGTTCATCAAAGGCTATCATTTTAGGAGGGCCTGTCTTAGTCTCTTTAATGTCCGGTAATTTTTCCGGAATGGCGTCTATCTTGATTGCAAGTCTTCTTGGGGTGCCAAATGTCTCAGGCATCGTATGATCCAGTAAAAGCTCACCTAACTTTAAGTCCATCCATCCCTGCATAAAGCTAAGGGCCGTCGGTATGAATCCGGAGGGGATCTCTTCAGTCCCGATCTCTACCAATAAAGATCTCGTCATGACTCTCCCCCTGTGCCGGTCTCGGCATCTTTCTTATCTGTACCAAGATAAAGTGCAGCAGCGCTCTTTGCCAGGTTTCTCACCCTGGCTATATATGCAGTGCGCTCAGTTGTGCTTATAGCCCCCCTTGCATCCAGGAGATTAAATATATGAGAGCACTTCAGACACATATCATATACCGGCAGGCATAACCCTTGTTCCCCTATGGAAAGGCCTTCTTTTTCGTACATCTCAAAAAGTGCCGTCAACATAGAGGTATCAGCCAGTTCAAAGTTATACTTTGACCATTCAACCTCGCCCCTGAGATGAACATCTCTATATGAGACATCAGGAGACCACCTTATATCGAATACAGAGTCGACTCCCTGAAGAAACAGGGCTATTCTTTCCAGCCCATAGGTAATCTCCGTACATACAGGATCCAGGTCAAATCCACCTATCTGCTGAAAATAGGTGAATTGTGTAATTTCCATACCATCCAACCATACTTCCCAGCCAAGGCCCCACGCTCCAAGTGTAGGGGATTCCCAGTCATCTTCCACAAACCTTATATCATGCTCCAATGGATCTATGCCCAGGATGAAGAGGCTCTTCAAATATACGTCCTGTACATCTATAGGTGATGGTTTAAGTACGACCTGAAACTGATAATAGTGCTGTAAGCGGTTTGGATTCTGTCCATAGCGCCCATCCGTAGGTCTTCTGGAGGGCTCCACATATGCAACATTCCATGGCTTCGGCCCTAATGCCCTGAAAAAGGTAGCCGGATTAAACGTACCAGCTCCGATCTCTAAATCATACGGCTGAACAATCAGACAACCATATTCGGCCCAAAATTGCTGTAGCTTCATAATCAAATCTTGAAAATCCATATTGCCCTTGCCTCTATCATTGCTCTAAATTCACGTCAAGCAGCTTTGCCAGAAAACCCACAGACTTTAATGGCTTATCACAGATCATATTGGAAAGCATGAGTAATAATTTCTCTATCTCTTCTCTGGCCCGTGGACTTACAACCATCCTTGTCAAGACAGGATGTTTGGCCTCCACACCTTTTTTTATGAACGCCAGGGCCTCCGGTGAAAGAGGCACCCTTATATTCTTGCCCGTCCTTAAGACCGAATCTATCTTATGCCACGTATCCATATCTATACCATACCCCAGGGCCTTAAAGAGATTTATCATGGATATGCTCCAGACGGAAAACCATTGTTTATGGATATCCATACAAGAAAGTGCATACCTTAGATATTTATAGACTTCAGGGCTTGGATCATGTGGGCCCAGGAGGGCACCTATCACTTCAGTGAGTATAAATGCATGCGCAAGCAGATTCAAGTCCTCTCTGATGCCAAGGTTTGCAGATTTAAGGCTTGCACTCTCTAGCCTGAATAGATCCATCCCTTCCCGAGAGGAATATACCAGCGTCACCTCGCTGAGCGGTTCAAGCGTCCCAGGAAATCTCTTTCTGCTCTTCTTCGCCCCTTTGGCAATGGCATTGATTATACCTCTCCCTTTAGTAAGGGCGCATACAATCTTATCGGATTCCAGGTAAGCTCTTGTATTCAATATTATGGCGTCTGAAGTGAGCTTAGGCATTTACCTTAAAATATCAGTAGCACTGCGATACCAAAATACGCAACCACACCAACCAGGTCCATAGCTGTAGACATAAAAGGCCCTGATGCCACTGCAGGGTCTTTCCCTAACCTGAAGAACATTATAGGCAAGATTGTGCCAATAAAGGCGGCTATTGTCATGGAATTAAATATAGACAGCCCTACTACAAAAGACATCCTGGGACTCCCTGGATAGATGAAAAATGTTGTAACCCCTAGCATAACTCCATACATACATCCCAATATAGCCCCCACACCTAGTTGCTTTACCACTATCTTCAAAAAGTCCGTGGTGGAAACCCTTCCCGTAGCTATACCGCGCACAATCAAGGCCACAGACTGAGAACCAACGTTGCCCCCCATACCAAGGATTATAGGCATAAATGCGGCAAGTCCTATAATTTGACTGAGATGAGACTCAAAACCTTTAATCAAAAATGAGTTCAATACCCCACCTAACCAACATATAAAAAGCCACGGGACCCTCGTGGATGCATTCTTTAAAATGGATGAACTTAGAAGATCTTCATCAGCGCCTGCCAGCATGAACATATCCTCTGTGGCCTCTTCATCTATAATGTCTACTATGTCGTCTACTGTGATACGGCCCAAAAGATGGTTTCCTTTATCCACTACGGGCAGCGCTATACTATCATACTTCTTGAATAGACGTGCAACCTCCTCCTGATCCATATTCACCGGCACTGATATGGGATCCGTCTCCATTATCTGAGATATACGCGCATCCGGCTTTGCTAAGATAAGGTGTACTAAAGGCACACTGCCTTTTAATCGCCCAGGATGATCAACAACAAATATATTGTGTATATCATCAACATCTGGTGCTTGTTGTCTTATCTGGTCAAGTATCTCATTTATGGTGGCTTCTTCAGCAACAGAAATCATCTCTTTCTGCATGATGCCGCCTGCTGTATCCTCCGGATAGATTAACAGATCTCTTATCTCAGAAGAATCTCTTGGATCCATAGCGGCAAGTACTCGCTGGGCCCGTTCACCATGAAGATCCCCGACCAGATCCACCGCATCATCAGAGTCCATATCTTCAACAATTCTTGCCAGTTCTGTATCGGAAATATCATCGAGCACATCATCCCTGGAATCATCCGACAGCTCTGAGATAACATCTGAGGCTGTGTCCACATCTAAAAGCAGAAATAATTTCCCTCTTGATTCCTCATCCAGGGCTTCAATAAGCTCTGCTATTTCTACCGGCTTGAGGGTGTGAAGCATCTCTATGATATAAAACTCACGGCCTTTGCTTATATATTCCTTGAGAAGTTTTATATCGGATGCCTTAGCCGCCATATTATACCTCTAAAAACAAGCCTTTATTGCTGCACATGATCTTGTTATCTTCCTTAAAATATTTTATTTTTGTTAAATGATCTTGATATGCTATCGTTCCATCTTTCGTCTTAAGATTGCAAGTCTGCACAAAGATCTTCTCTGTAGCAAGGCAATCTGTCAAATTAGAAAGCGAGCTGGCTTCACTCGATCTGCATAAACTCAAAAATACCATCAGCAAGATAAACAATAATATTATAATGAATATAAAGACAGGGGTCTTCCAACGTGATGTCTTTCGATATCTAAAGGATTCTTTTTTTGGCTGATCATAAGGTCCGAGGGTTTGTTCCATATGCTTAATAAGCTCTACAGCATCCATATCAAATTCTTTAGCAATAACCTGCAAAAAACCTCTCAGGAAGGCCCTGGGAGGGAGCATATCTAATTGATCTTCTTCAATAAACTTTAGGATCTGAGCCGAGATCTTTGTTTTGTCTTCAATCTCTTTTAGCGCAATGCCCTTTTTTTTTCTTTCCTCTTTAAAGTATTCTCCTAATGTTTGCATCTCCACCCCCGCAAACCCTCATAGACACACATCCTCAATTAGCACGAGATATCAACTGTGGCAAGTAAAGAACATATCTGAGTAAGTTTATATGAAAACAGGGGTCGGGGATCAGAGGCCAGAGGGGTCTCCCCTTCAAAGGGGGAATTACGGGGGCAAAGGGATCAACGATTATGGCCTCTCTGCTTTGGGGCTCCCGGATGATATAGCTTAAAAGGGTAAACCTCTTAGTTGCTATCTGCTTGAGTTCCAACATTTCCTATAATTCGATTAAACAATGGTAACAACAGACTGGCAAGAATAACACTCCCGCCCGCCTGAAGGATGTTCATGGGTAGTTCGGCCAGCGCTGCCTTCTGGTCATACATTATCCACTCTGCGATAAAATAGCCTGTCACCATCCATGCCGCAGCAAGGATGTAACACAGCACAAACAATATGGAAGGCTGCTTCTTTTCAAGGCGCATAAGTACGACCATGCCCACTACGAGTATGGCCTCAATACCCTTTATGATTAATGTCCATGGGGCCCACTGAGGGTATCCTCCTATCAGGTCGGCCAAGGCTGAACCCACTCCCCCTGCTACGAAAGCAAATAAAGGCCCAAAAAATGTACCAGATAAAAGCACCATGGTATCCCCAAGGTTCATATATCCATTTGTCTGCGGTATGGGGATGCGGATAATTATGGTGGCTACGGCTGTTAAGGCTATAAATAGTGCCAGGATGGCAAATTCTTTAATCTTCATAACTCTCCTCCATATATATAATAGCATTTTTTAGTCTTGATATAACCCTTTTCTTACCTAAAGTGGATATAATCTCAAATATCCCCGGCGAGACGAGCCTGCCGGTAAGCGCCAACCTTACAGGTTGGGCAAGGGCCTTCAATTTTATGTTGCAGGACTCTAATACCCTTCTAAAGGCATCTTCGCATAATCTTCTATCTAAAGTATTAATTGCATCGAGCTCGTCTGTAAGTGATTTAAATGCGGGGATCATATCCGGATTAAGAAATTTCTCCTTTGTATCCTTTGAGATAGCGCCTATATAAATATCTTTAAAATAAAAGCCCCCAAAGTCAGCCATATCTG
>JAYEFR010000014.1:0-28479 GCA_034716155.1 Thermodesulfobacteriota bacterium | reverse complement strand
GCAATAGATGTGTAGCGGTTTGCTAGGGCCTCGATCGGATTATCTTTATTTTCGTCCACCAGATTTTCCAGATAGCGCGATCCAAAACAAAGGGAATCTGCCACTACAACTGCGTCTTTCTCGAGTAATTCCATATAATCGATCTCTTCAAGATAACCCGCTGCTATCATGAGACGGGGGGTGCCCTTGGAGACAATAGCGCGTCCGTTAATTTCACTAAGAAGAGTTTCCAAACTGGCATTTGCAACCTCTTTGGGAAGAGCTGTACATGCCATAATTACCGCAAGGGCCTCAGCGCCCTTTATAGGTGGCGGATCTTTTTTTCTAAGCTCGTAGAGTGAGGTCAGCAACCTCCTCGTATGGTTGCACGCAGAGATAGCCTCTTTGATTCTTTCTTGCGTTATTTCTATTCCAAAATGTTCTTCAAGTGCCAGCTTGAAACGATTAATCTCTCTTTTGAATTGACTTATTGATTCAGGGGTTATTACATGAGGGATTGCTAGCATGTACAGAAAACCAGGCCATAAATCGCCGTATTTGCAATTATCGTATAGCCTCCTTACATGATCGCAGCTATTCATCACAACAAGCCCGTCAAGAAAGTCGAATTTACCCTCTAAAATCTGATCCAGACAGTTTCTGGGAAAGCTGCAATTAATAGTACTGTACCAGATATCTCCTAAGGTGGTCTTTGTGCTCTCCACTGCCCTCATACGATATGGTATCATACCTGCAGCCATGATGATTTCTTCAGGGACATTACAAAAGTAACCAATGATCTTAGTTCCCTTTGATTTGGCATCCTCTAAATACTTGTTGTAATTGGTTTGAGCGATTTCTTTGAACAGGTCTAATGTTCCCATGCTTTATAACCCCCTTGATAATTAAACGTAACCATTCAGTTACAAAGGCACTGAGGCACAAAGGCACAAAGTAAAAACCTGAATAGTACGATATCTTAAGAACACTCCTCAGTATCAGCTCTGCACTTGTGGGCGGCTTATAGAGCCTTACTAATTTTTTGTTCCTATGTGCCTTTGTCACTTTGTGCCTTTCAATCTTGTGCTTCACTGAATGATTACAATCAAATAATTTATATCCTTTCTATCTTATTTATCTTTCAATATTATTATAAGTCATTGTAACTCCTGGCTTCTGAATAGTTATAAGTCATCCTGAATTACCTGCCAGAATGGCTGCCCCGTAAGCAGATATAAACTGAGGATCCAAGGGAATCTTTTTTAGTTTTACATCCAGATTCTTCTCTAAATAGTAATAAATCCCCTGATTTTTTGATGTCCCACCAATAAATGCAACATCTTTTTTCAATCCGCCCCGCTTTGCAGCTGATGCCACTTGGGATGCTAAAGATGATACAATCCCTCCTAATATATGCTTTTTATCAACACCTTTATTCACAAGGGAGATAACCTCGGTTTCAGCAAAGACCACACACTGATTTGTGATAGTACACGGTTCTTTACTTATAAGTGCAATCTCTCCCATTTTATCCAAGTCTACTTCCAGGGCCTTCGAGATATTTTCCAGGAAACGTCCTCCTCCCGAGGCACATTTCTCATTGGTTATTATGTCTATGGGCATGCCTCTTTCATCAATAGATATTATCTTGAATCCCAGAGCTCCAATATCAATTACAGTACGGATATTGAGGTTCATTTTATGGGTTGCTTTAGCAATACATAGTTCTTCAGGCCTAAAACTCAGTTTGGGCATAAATGGCCTGAAAAATTTTACAGACCTTGCTTCCCTGCCGGTTATACCTAAGACAGAGGCACGCCTTAAGGACAGGCCACCGGCTTGCAGTGCTTCTTTAAGTACACCTTTTGTCACCTTTTCAAGCCCGTCATCTATCTTCCTCTTGGCAGTACCTGTTATTTTTCTGTCTTTTATGATTACCGCCTTAACTACACTTGCCCCTATATCACAGCCTGCATAGACCATTTAGGCCAACCCCTTTTCTTGTTTTGCCGGCCTTGTATTGAAATATTCTTTTGCATAAACAGCTGCTCCCAATGCCCCTATCATCTGCGGATCAAAGGAGATCTTCTTGAACGACATCCCTAGTACCTTCTCCAGGTTAGCTACTACCCCGATATTTTTAGAGACCCCTCCTGTAATACAGGTGGGGACCCCATGTACTATCCTTTTGGCCAGGGCGCTTATCCTTAAAGCCATGGCCTTATTTATTGCTGCTGCAAGGTCAGCCTTTTTTATGCCACTGTATAATTTGCGAGTTACCTCCATCTCTGCAAATATACTGCACTGACCGGTTACGCTGATATTCTTCCTTGATTTGATGGATAAGGGGCCCAGATCCTCAATAGAGACGCCTAAGACTTGAGCGCTAACCTCTAAAAATCTCCCTGTTCCCGCAGCGCATCTATTATTCATTTTAAAATCCACAAGCCTTCCCTGCTCATCTATTCGAATTGCTTTTAAGTCCTGGCCGCCAATATCAATAATTGCTCTTACCAAAGGGTCAGTGAAGTACACACCCTTTCCATGGCATGATATCTCGCTTATATTAAAATCTGCAAAGGAAATTTCTTCTCTTCCATACCCTGTAGAGCAGCATACATCGATATCTTCAAAAGAGATGTTTATGGCATCAAGCGCCCGTTGCATTATCTCAGTTGCAGATTGCTCAGGTAAAGGCCGAACCCCCATTAACTCAGAAGAAATCACACCCGGATTAATATTGTCTTTATTGGTCTCTAAGACTACAGCCTTTGCCGTAAGGGACCCAACATCACACCCTGCAAAGATCATCTGGCACCTATCATTTAAGAATCCCTTTTTACCATGGCTTTACATCTAAAAACAGTTTGTATCCGTATTTATGCACGTCCCTTACCAGTTTCACGATGGATAAGAAGAACAGGTTTGGTATTGGGGTAAACATCTTTATCCTTGTAACTCCCGTGGATATGGCAGCCAGAGCAAATCTAATCAGTGGCAGATGATACTGAAAATCAAATCGCTCATGGCCATAATTGAACATCCTAAGCAGGTGATTTATCTCGATTATGTGAAATAGCTGCCCCTGCCCAGCTTCCTTAGGATTGGATTTTTCCCATTCCTCATGGGCATCTCGAGTACTGAAGAAATAATTTTGATCACATGGAAAGATAAAATCTGTTTCGTGTCCTTTAGTGCCGAGCCACTGGCCAAAGGGTCTTCCCCAATGGATGCTGAGGCCCTTGGGCGTGTAATCTAACAACTGACCATCCTTGCTTATTATTTCTATGGGTTCATTTGTATAATGGGAGACAGATCTTATAACCACCTCCTTACCCGGAAAAAAGTAAGATATGGTGGAGCACTCAATAGGACACTCCCCATACCACTTTTGTTCACCATCCACGATTATATGATGATGATTCTTGAAGTTGGCAAAAGGACGGGCATAGTATATTTCACCCACCTCTGGGAGTACGCAGTCATCTGGAAGCTTTTGCCCCATGAATTCTTTTATATCTGCGTGTTGTTCGTTTTGCATCGCGATAATTATACCTCCTTCCAGGTCATGAAGGCTTGCCCTCGTCACCTCTTCAGAGATGTTCAGCTTTTGTGCGATATCCGCAACCTTGGGTGCAAATCCAGTATCTAATATTGAGCTGTATATGATTCTCTTTATTTGTTTTGTGGTGTCACTGAATTTTGATGCATGCAAAAGTGTGGTATCACTATATTTTGGCATTCTCTTCCCCTCCTTTCTTATTGTTCAAGATCATTACAGAAGTTCATTATACCTTTATTTGCATATTCAGTCCCTAACTTGAAATTTTCAACAGATTTATAAAAACGCAGGTAACTTACAAGCTGGAATAGAGGCATGATGCCGGCGTCGTGGTATGCGCTTGATATAATTAGGCTCGTAACAACATCTCCGCCCATCCTCTCTATTAATCTGCTCATTGGTCTAAATATTAACTCCATCTCGAATATTTTTAATGGAGGGCCAGCAGATGTTGCGAAGACGCCTATCTTCTTTTCTTTAACCCCTCGTACGGTCTGTAAATACCTGGCAACAGGATATGATATATGCGCCCACTTTGGCCCCCCCACACAAATACGATCGAACGTTGAGATATCCTGGTATTTTAAACCCTGGATATCTTCTTCAACCTGATTATAGGTTTTCAAATGGTGCTCTCTCCATGCAGGGATAAGCAGACCAGCAGCAATAGACGGATACCTGGGAAAGTCCCTTGCAACCTCCCTGAACCATGAATAATACACAGCTGGCTTTATTATCTCGAATTCAACACCATGGCCGCGTGTTTCAAGTTCGTTGCTTATCGCTTTTGCAAGCTGCTCTGTGTACCCTGTTCTGGAGAAGTAAGCCATTAAAATCTTCATTCTTTTTACCTCCTTTTTCTATAAATTAAAAAATTTATCAAAAGATATGCAACCCCACCATGATCTACCGACCACAACCAAGCATGAAAATATATCTAGACCGGAGTGGTCTTTTAGTTTTGTACGTATACTTGTCAGTAGTTCGTTGTCCGTTGTAAAATCTCCGGACAGGATGAGCACCTTTCAATATACCACAAACCATTGACAACGGACCACGGACTACTATTTTCATATAAACCGTCATAGCCTACCTGCCACAACCAAAGATGAAAATGCTTTTGGGCTGAAAAAAATAGCCATCCCTGAAAACCAGCCCCCGACCCCTGTTTTCATATAAACTTTATTGTCCTATTATCCTTTCAATGTATTTTATCTTTTTCATAGGGGTAAGCCCCAGTAAGGCCTGAACCTGTTTTGCATCCCGGAAACGCTTTTCCTGACCGTAGTCTTTCATATAGCCGTTACCGCCGAGCACCTGAATCCCATCTGTGGTGAGGTTGCAGGCCATAGCCTGGATATGGATGGCTGCCGCCCTTGAACAAAGTCCCCACTGAGGTTCTTTATTCTCTACACCCTGACATGCACTAGCTGTTGTCATATCAGCAATCTTTACCTGTACTGCCATATTTGCGAGCATCATCTTTACCTCGGACCAGTTGATGATCTCCCATCCCCCCTGATACCTCTCCTGGCTATACGCCAGTGCCTCATTAAATGATCCCTTCATTATGCCGGTAGACATAGCTGCTGCTGCCACATGCATCTTGTCCGACACCTCTTCGAAATAGCCGGCGCCTAGACCTTCTTTGCCAACAAGTCTTCCTTTAACCTCATTTAGCCTCAGATCAACACTAGGGCATGCGTGAAGCCCAAGCGAGAAGATTGGTTCACTTTTTATGGCCCCTTCGTCTGATAGATCAATAAGGAAAAAGGAGTAGCCATCCTGGTCATTGATCTTTGCTGGTATAAAGGCATGGGCGGCTAGTCCTCCAAGCGCCAAATACTCTATATTCCCGGAGAGTATATAGTTATTCTTGTCCTTTTTTGCATCTGCCATATTTTTCGTCTCAGGGGGATTATCAAAGGCTGGAAATGCAATTAAAAGGTCTTTGGCTTGAGTTACATTGGATGTTATTTTGGTAAGAAGATCTTTACTCTCAGCACTGAGCATCAGCTCTTGTGAGAGTGCATTTGTAAATATGATGCCACCTAAGCTTGCATCACTCTGGCAGATATTATCCAGGATTACACACAAGGCGCTTATACCCTGTCCAATACCCCCGTACTCCTCCGGAAGCGTAGTCCCTAAAAACCCCACTTCATATGCCTTTTCAAGCACATCACCAAAGAATTCCCCAAAGGGATATTTATCGTTTTCTTCCTTATTAGGGAGAAGCTCCTTGGTTGCAAAGCTTGCAGCAAGGTCCTCAAACGGTTTTAGTTCTGTATTTATTGTAGAGATCATGATATTCCTCCTTTTATATCATTCTTCAAATGATTTGGACTGTGGAATAGATCGGCCAATGAGATTGGCAAACAGATTTATCCTGTTTAACTGGTTTGTGCCCTCGTATATCTGCAACAACTTTGAGTCCCTAAGGCGTTTTTCTACACCGCTGTCATGTCTTAGACCTGCTCTACCCATCATCTCCAGGGCCATCTGGCAATTTTTCACTCCCATGTCAGTACCCACCACCTTGGCCAAAGATGCCCATCCGGATGAGCGCTGCTGAGCCTTAAGGGGCTGTCCATCAGTAAATATCTTTTTGAAGATCCATGAGGTTATATCAGAGTCAAGAAAGGGAGAAACAAATCCGTCAATAATGGATGATGGTGCATATTTCATGTAATAATAACCGGGCTTTTGTTGTAATAGGTTATATATCCCTCCAGGCAGCCCGTTTGCATAATTGGCCTCTACATAAGATAGCCGGCCGAGCGATACATTCTTATACATCTCTGCAAGCATGCTCTGGGCCCATTCATAATTGATCAGGAGTTTTCCGTCTACCTCTGTCTCAGATGCGAATTTTAAGGCATCTTCAAATGCACCCCTTGCCACACCGGTCCCAAATGCCCCGACCCCTGCCCTTGTAACAGAGACAACATAGTGAATATACTGTTCCACGACCTCCTTGACCGATTTTTTAAATTTTTTAAGCTGATCCTTTTCCGCAAGCACATACTCATCAGGGATAAAACAGTCCTCGAATATAAGCTCACTTGCAGGGCAGACCCTCTGGCCCATCTTGGCTTCATGTTTCCCAAATGAAAAGCCTTTTGTCCCTGTCTTCACTGCAAAGGTGACAGTGTTTTCCGATGGTTTCTTTAGATCTGTGTATGCAATAAGACAACACCATGTAGAGACATGTCCCATGGAGATAAAGATCTTTGTCCCGTTTACTATGTAGCCGCCCTTTACCTTTTCAGCATGGCAGGTGACCTTTCCCTTGTCTATCAGTTCGGTCTCCTCTACATCCGTGCCTGCGCCGGGCTCTGTGATGGCAAGGGATATAATGCAGGGCTCACCCGTCCTTTCCCCTTCGGCAACCTCTCTGAATATCTTATTCGTTAAAGGTAGGTTCCATGATGTCGTGATTCCGGCCACCCCGAGATAGTGTACAAGGGCCACGTTGGCAATACCCACGCATGCAGATGAAAGCTCTTCAATAACGTAGGAACTGGCCGGCATACTTAAACCTTTGCCCCCGAACACCTTTGGGATGAACATAGTGTAGAGACCCCACTTATTTGCCTTTTTTACAAGGTCCCATGGGAGATAGTCAGGGTCTTCAAAGGTCTTGCGATCTTCTTCCAGCGCATAAGGTTTGGCCACCTCGTCATTGAACCTCCTGGCATAGGCAATGGCCTGTTTTGTCTCCTCCACCATACCCTTTGGGAGTATTGGCATGGACTGAAGAGAACACATGATATCTTCAAATTTTGGTTCCCTGCCTAATAAAGATTTTACTTCTTTTCTTGAGATCATAGTTTCCCTCCTCAATATATTTGTAACTGCTCAGGTTATTAGCCTATCCACCTGAGTAGTTACATATATTAAAATATACACTTACCAGAGATTATAAGATAACATCCAAATACCTATGATGCTGTAGTCTTGGCATCATAGGTGTCTTTAGTGACTCCAATCTTTTCCAACTCTTTTTTTATGATGCGGTGTGTGCTGGTCATGGGAAATTCATCCACGATTCTGATATATCTGGGGATGGCAAACCTCGCCAGTTTGTCTTGAAGAAATTCATTAAGGTCTTCGGGTTTGAGATCCTGACCCTCCACGATCTTGATGGACGCCATTATTTCGTCTTCGGCAAGTTCAGATGGTACTGCATATACAGCCACATCTTCGACTGCAGGATGGTCCATGATAACGTGTTCTACCTCATAGGCGGATACATTTTCGCCGCCACGACGCATGGATTCTGTGTTGCGGCCTACAAAATAGAGATATCCTTCCTCATCTCTTTTGATCAGATCATCGGTGTAGAGCCAGCCATCCCTTACCTTGTCGTTTGTTGCTTTCTCATTCTTGTAGTATTCAACACTACTTTTGGCGTCCCCAACCTCAAAGATCAATTCTCCTGGTACACCTACTGGGACATCTCTTCCATCTTCATCAACAAGCCTTAGATTACCCATCCCGGAAGATGGCTTACCAATTGAGCCCACAGGCCCTGTCCCAAAATTCATTATAGCCTTACCACCACCATCTACTGCGGCGTATCCTTCATAGATTTTAACACCAAAACGTTTCTCAAATGCCTCCCACATCTCTGCAGGGCATGCAGCAGACAGGATATGATGGACCCTGTTCTGGTTGTCAGTCGGTTTTTTAGGCTGTTTCATTAAGATAGGGATCATAGACCCAAGGCCATTGAATACGGTCGCATTGTAACGGCGCACCTCATCCCAGAACCTGCTTGCAGAAAATTTTCTTGAGAGCGCAACCGTAGCCCTTAGTGCCATTGCCGGGGTTACAGTTAGAAACATTGCATTGCCATGAGAGAGGGGAAGGGGGGTGTAGTATATATCATCCTTGTTAATGGTGATGCCTGCCAGCAAAGAGAGTTTTTTTACATTTGGATTCTTATATCTGTATACAACACCTTTTGGTAGACCTGTAGTGCCGGATGTATACATGATGAGGCATATATCTTCCTTATTGTACCCAATACCAGGGTTAGTAGAGGATACATCAGGGCCATAGGCCTCACTGAGTTTAATCATGTCTTTAGGTGTTGTATAGCTTGAAGCCTCTTCCTCGACATCATCTACGATTATCTTTTTTAACCGGTCTGTTTCTTTAGAGACTTTATTAAAGTCATCCAAAAGCTCTGCGTCTGCTGCCAGGTATTCTATATCACTATGATTTATAATAAACTTCAATCCGTCACCTTTTAGTGCAGCATTTATAGGGACTGTATACATACCAATCTTTTGGGCTCCAAAGAATATGTCTAGAAACCTCGGTGAGTTTCTCATAAAGATACCTATGCCCTTGCCCTTATTACCACCCAGTTGCAAAAGAAAATTTGCTATCCTGTTTGCATTCTCATCCATCTTAGAGTATGTAAATTCCTCATCCTTATAGAGGAGAAACTTTTTGTATGGGACCTGGGTTGCCCTTTCCTCCAGAAGATCAGCCCAGGACATGTCTTCTAAAATCTTTGCCTTTGACAGCCCTTTAAGATTGGCAAGCAGTGTCCCTCTCTTTTTCTCTTCCCATAGGAATTTAGAAAACCACACAAGTGCATTCCTTAACAGCCTTAGTTTTTGGATGCCTTGCTCCAGTTTTTGTTTATCTATGTTCATCTTGTCACC
Source organism: Thermodesulfobacteriota bacterium (assembly GCA_034716155.1). Classification (GTDB taxonomy): domain Bacteria; phylum Desulfobacterota; class Desulfomonilia; order UBA1062; family UBA1062; genus JAGGYK01. The sequence goes on along the minus strand of JAYEFR010000014.1, from coordinate 19,257 downwards.
CCCTTAAAATTTTCTTGGCGGTTTTAGCGCGCCACAGTTCAGTTTTTTATAGAAGTAGCCAAAATCATATGTCACGCTCACAGCGATCGCATCCCTCTCACACATGGCAGCACAGTTATTACACGACATACACTGGGGGAAATCTTTTTCCATGTATGCCTTTTTTCCCTTACCCTCTCCTGCAATGAATATTGCCTTTCCAGGACATATCATTGCACACATGCCGCATCCATTACATTTTTCATGATCGATGGTTACCCTACCTGTAGTGGCATATTCCTCATTGTCATAGGTGGGTATCTTTAATCTTTCTTTTAAGCTAAGATAAGACATTGTTTACCTCCTTATATGCATTTTAAAAAACTGTTTTCTTTTTCCCGTGTTCGTACCAGCCTATCTCATGAGTCTCTCTGTCTATTATCCCGTTTGGGTTTCCTATTGGATAACCAATACTTATCCCTTCTATAAGCTCATACGGATATTGTATACCAAGGCGCTTCTTCCATTTGGGCAGATAACCTAAAAGTTTTGTGAAACCTACCCAGCATGTGGATAACCCAAGACTGTAAGCAGTTAAGACCATGTTCTGCCCACAGATGCCACAGTCAAGGTCAGGATTTCCCACACCCCTTTTATCCTTCATGATTAAGATCACTGTAGGTGGACCGTGAAAAAGACCAAGTTTTTCATCTGCAATAAGGCTTATTGCCCCAAAGGGTATTGGATGCAGATCATTGGGCCTGAGCCTTATTGACATCTGGGCATAAAACCAGGCTATCTTACCCATAAGGCCAGGCCTTCTCCAATCCAGAAAGAATTTAAAGATCTTGCATAACCTGACAACATCCCTTTCCATCTCGTCAATCATCTCTTTATCCCTGACCACAATTAACTTCCACGGTTGACAATTTCCTGCTGACGGCGCAAATCTGCCTGCCTCGAGGATTTTTCGGATAAGGTTTTCAGAAACTTGCTTTTCCCTGTACTTGCGGACACTTCTCCGCTCAAATATGGCCCTTTCAACTTCGTTCCAGTCTTTAACGTCTGGTGTATTCTTGTTTTCCTTCTCAGCCATAAAAGGCCCCCTTAATAATATTATTTTAGTAACCATTCAGGTTGTCCAGGCGCAGGCTAAAGGAAATTTATTTTTTGGGCACTACAGCCTACAGCCTAAATGCCTGAGTAGTTATATATTATTACTTAGATGGCGCCTCGAATATATGCATGCACATGGATGCCTCTTCCACGCCCAATGCGCCGCCACCATTTTCAGCCATTGCAAGTCTGTGTTTTTTAACCTGTCTCTTGCCGGCACGTCCCCTGAGTTGGGTAATCAATTCGTGGATTTGTCCCAGGCCTGATGCGCCGATTGGATGGCCTCTGGATATCAGTCCGCCGCTTGTATTAATGGGGATGGAGCCATCAAGTCTGGTTTCCCCTTTCTCTGCAAGTATGCCGCCTTCCCCCTTGGGACAGAACCCGAGGTTTTCTACCTGGCAGAGCTCTCCGTATGCAGTGGCATCATGGACCTCTGCAAGGTTTATATCTTCCGGCCCGACACCTGAGCGTTCATAGGCCTGTTTTGCAAGCCGCTCGCCGATCTCCGGTATCTCAGAAACAAATGGCCTCTCTTTGCCGGAACCTAGTATAGATGCCCTGACCCTAACTGCCTGGCCTGTAAGCCCAAGTTTCTTTACTACATCTTTTGAGCAGAGTATTGCAGATGCAGCACCATCACCAATAGGCGCACACATACTTCTGGTGAGGGGCCAGCTTACTATCCTGTCTTTTAGTACCTGTTCTACCGAGACTTCAAATGTATACTGGGCATTGGGATTCAAGGTAGAATTAAAGTGGTTCTTCGATGCAATAATTGCCAGTTGCTCTATGGTACTCCCATATCTTTTCATGTGTTGTCTGGCCGCAAAACCATATATATCCATAAAAGGCGAATGATCGCCTGAGGAAAGCTTGGATAATTTGCGCACCGTATCATATCCCAGCTTCTCTCCCAGTTGGATAGTTACCACCAAGGGGTCATGAAACCTCTTCCATAGAGAGTCCTTCTTCTTTTTGGGCCCCCTTTTTACTGCCTTCGCATCACCAGTGTGGTATTTTTTCTTAAACTCATCCATCTGCCTGTAATCATCATAGGTCAACTGAAAATCTGTAAGCCCTTCTACTATGGGAACGACATTTTCTATATCTATACCTCCGAGAAACCCTGCAAATACTGCCATCTTGTTTTTGTCATAGAGTTTTTCAGCCCCCACAGCCATGGTAGTATCATATAACCCACTTGCCACACCGAGCCATGCATGATGGAATGCAGTAGATCCCCCTGCGCATGCGTTTTCCACATTGGTAATAGGGATCGTATCTATACTTATGGGTCTGAGTGCAACCTGACCTCTGATAGTACTCTGCCCCTTTTCTCCCCATCCGGAATTGGAAAACCAGAGTGCCTGTATTGCATCTTTCTCGACGCCTGCATCTTTAAAGCACCCCATAACAGTCTGGGCTGTAAGATCTTTGATGCTTTTATTCAGGTACTTGCTAAACTTTATTGTATCAACGCCTATGATATAAACATCCCTCATACATGATTCCTCCTGATATTTTTGCTACAGTTCAATCTATCCGGATCTGTCCTGAGTTTAATAGTGATACACTCAAAAACAGATATTTGAAAGATATGAAAAGCACAGTTCATTGGCATTTCCTGCTAAAACCTCCGCTATAACATACTAATTATATTATATATCTAAAAACCCACGGTCTCCTGTTTAATCTGGTTGACCTTTGCCCCATATTGGTTTAACCTTAATTATAAGGTAGCAGAATTTAATGTCAAGAAAATTTATGTAAAGATTGATTCCATCTAAAATGTGAGTATCGGCAGGGGGTTATATGAAAAGAGGTAAGAGGTAAGAGGTAAGAGTTAAGAGTTAAAGAAGTTTTGGGTGTTGGGTGATTAAGATTAGTCGAGAGTCAAGAGTCGAGAGTCGAAAAGATTAAAGATAGAAGATAAAAAAATAGTTTTATGGGAAAAGTAGGGGCTTGCCCTAATCGGCCCGCATAAGGGAAATATGCCCGGCAGGCATGATATTTTATAGCAAGGAGACTGGAGAGTAATGGCAGATCAACAGGTACATGAAAAGGTAGTGAATATGCTTATGGAGCAGATCTTTTCCAATAAACTCTCACCCGGGACAAAGCTCCCTACAGAGAGACAATTTGCAAAGGATATGAATGTTGATAGGACCTCATTAAGGGTTGCCCTCAAACAGTTGGAATCCATGAATGTATTGGATATAAGACGTGGTGATGGCATATATGTAAAAGACTACCTGAAAAATGCCGGGATAGACTTTTTAAGGTTATTGTTTTCACAACCGGAATCTAAAGAGAGCAAGACTGATATAGACGAATATCTTATGGATGAACTCTGGGAATTCTGGGGTGCAGTAGAGCCAGAGATACTCAAGCTTGCTATTAAAAGGGCCTCGCCAAAGGATTTTAAAGCACTGATGGGCTTACTTGATGAAGAATTAAAGTTCATTGATGACAAAAAAAAGATAATAGAGCTTGAGACCGCAGAACAGGATTTGATAGTAGAAGTGGCCAATAATACAATCTTTTTACTTCTCGCTAATTCTTCCCGGCCACTAAGAAGAAAGATGGTTGAGATATTTATTTATTGTCTTGATAGGAAGGCCTTAAAGAATCATATAGAGACAAAGAAGGTTTTAGTAAGGGAATTTATGAATGGCTCGATTAAAGATGCCTTCGCAGCTGCAGAGAGATACAGGGAGGCCTTGGGCACATATCGTAATATGGTAAGAAAATCAATGTCTTCAAAATGAAGGGATACCCTTAAAATTGCTCTTATCTTTGAGTTGGGACTATGATAGTATAAGTTTGGCAATTGTTTGATGAAAATGACTTTTAAAAGAGGGGATTTCTATGGCTAAAGTAAAAGATCTTATGAAGAGACAAGTAGTTACAATAGGTCCTGATGAGCCTATAAAAAGTGCTATAAAAAAGATGGAGGCTGGGGGGTTCAGAAAAATTCCTGTTGTTGAAGGATCTAGACTTATAGGTATTATTACTGATCGAGATCTCAGGCAGGCCACAAGCTCTCCTGTAATCTTCCATGAGGTATCTTATGATGAATATCTACTCACTGAGATCAATGTAGGCAGCTGTATGACAAAAAATCCTATTACCATACGACCTGATGCAGATATTATAGAGGCGGCTCGTATAGTAGAGGATAAGAAGATCGGGGGGCTGCCTGTGGTGGATGGTGATGCACTTGTTGGGATTATAACAATATCTGATCTGATCAACTATCTCATAGGGACCTTAGAAAAATGATGACTACCTTATCTGTAGGTTTGATAAGGATTTGAAGGCATTCATTTTTGATGTGTTTTATGTTGTGTGAGGAGGCGATTTGTCAAAACGCAATTCTAATTCGTATACGCCATATTCCAGACTACTCTTTAGCGCATAGCCGGCATTATGAAAAACCCGTAGCATATGGGCATTTTCACTTAGCACATCAGCAGTAAAGCCTGCGATATTATGTTCTCTTGCAATTTGGATTAGATACCTTAGCAGGAATGTACCGATACCCCTGTTTTGCCATTCATTATGAGTAGTAAATGCCACCTCCGCAAGATTTGTGCTTGGATCTCTAATATAGCGGCCTACAGCAATGATTTGCTCTTTACTCTCCGGTTCTTCTCTTCCTGTCACGCCGACAATGGACATTCTATCCATATAATCAAGAGCCACTAATGGCTGGACTACCTTATGTGGCAGGGCCTTGAGGTTGGTAAAAAATCTGGTATACACATCTTGTGAAGGGAGAGAATAAAATAGATCCTGGATGCCTCTTTCGTCTGTTGGCTTGACAGGGCGGAAAAATATTTCCCGATCTTTTTTGTCTCTAAAATACGTTTCATACTTTTCCGGATATAAAACTACCGGCAGGATTTGATCTTTATACACGTATCCCTGTTCTTTTGCCGCTTCTAGTAGCTCCTCGCGAAAATCCGGGTGGGCTATATTTATAAGGGTCAGGGCCCTGTCTCTGATAGACTTGCCGTGTAGATATGCCACTCCATATTCTGTAATCACATAGTGGATATCACCCCTGGTCAATACTACCCCTCCACCCCTTTGCAAGTATGGAACAATCCTGGATTTTTTACCATCGTCTGTCTTTGACGGCAGGACTATAATTGATTTCCCCCCCTTTGACATGGCTGCTCCACGTACAAAATCAACCTGGCCCCCAATGCCGCTATAGAATAGAAAGCCTAAGGAATCCGCACATACTTGACCTGTAAGATCTACAGTAAGGGCAGCGTTAATGGATATCATCTTATCATTTTTTGCTATGACAGCCGGGTTATTTACATAATGAGCAGGGTGAAACTCAAATAAAGGGTTATTATCAACATAGTCATACAAACGCTTGGTGCCCATGCAAAAACTTGAAATTATTTTACCAGGATGGAGGGACTTTTTTTTGCAGGTTATAATACCGGCCTCAATCAGGTCTATGATCCCTTCTGTAAATACCTCTGTATGAACCCCCAGGTCCTTTTTGTTTATAAGATAGGGAAAGACCGCACTCGGTATCCTTCCCACGCCCGTCTGGATAGTAGATCCATTCTCAATCAGATCAACAATGTGCTCTGCTATTTTTTTTGCTGTATCTCCCGGCAGGCCTGGTTGGAATTCCAGGATCGGGGTGTCGTTTTCTACAAATGCATCGATTTGGCTTACATGGATAAAGCTATCACCCAGTGTCCTTGGCATATTTGGATTCACCTCTGCTACCACATAATCAGCGAGTTCAGCAGCAGTTTTGGTAATATCGACAGAAACACCAAGGCTTACATATCCGCTCTTGTCTGGAGGTGAAACCGTAATCAGTGCCGTATCGATGTGCACTCTGCCCCTAAGCATTAATAAAGGTATTTCAGAAAGAAAGACAGGTGTATAGTCAGCTCTTCCCTCATGGATTGCCTTTCTGGTGCTGGCGCCTATAAAGAGCGCATTATGGCGGAAGTTGTCATTGAAACGTTCCTCTGTATAGGATGCTTCTCCTATGTCTAAGAAATGGATGATCTCAGTGTCTGCCAGATTGGGTGCAATATCTATAAGCCTTTTTGCAAGGAGCTGGGGTTCACCGCAGGCAGAGCCAATGAAGACTCGAGATCCTCTTCTTATATCCTGTAAGGCTGTAGTAGCATCAACCAATCTGTCCTGATAGGTTTTTCTCCAATCCAATATCATAATAGGGGTATCTAATAAGTCCCATTTGCAAAGTCAATGGAATTCCAATCCGCCTTCGCGTCTGCTTCCGACTTCGCTTTCAGATTCCTGCTTCGTTTACAATTACGCAGGACAAGACGCCAGGACAAGCTGGCGGACAAGAAGGCCTGGGTTTGATTCCTTGATTTTTTGCTGCGGATAAGAGGCAAAAGCTTGCTTAAGGGGTTCATACCATTGATTCGACAGGCTGTACGGGTTTAAAGTGTTTCGCTGGGGTGGAGTTTTGTATTTGTATCAGATTATTAGTGTCCAAAATAATCTAATTCCTGTTGAATAACCTGTTACTCCTGAACCATTCATGTTGCGACTGCCTTAATTCATTGGAGTATTGGAGCACCGGAGTGCTGGTTATTTCCATTCTTACATTACTCCATCACTCCAAGCCCCTATGTGAACTAGATGCAATTTTGATCAATATTCTTAAATCATTAGAATAGCTTCGATCTTTTACTTTGGACAAAAGTGGTATCAGATATGGTTGAAATAATCGAGATTCCCGAAAAGTTTAAGATTAATCAGGCCATAGGAAAAGTTTTGGAAGAAGCTGACATCGTGTACTACACAATGCCGCCTCTTTTTCCTCAGGGATGATCAAGGTATGCACGGTAATTAACCATATGTGCAATGATATTTACCGCTTCCTCTGGTGTAGAGAGGCTAAGAGCTCTCCCGTATTCTGTATCTACTATGGATAGCCCTCCCTCAATGAGAGATACTACAATAATGGGTTTGTTTGTCTGGCTCTGCATGCGTGCCATCTCTGTAATGACTCGCCTTTCTGACTTCAGTTGGTCCTTTAGCAAAGACAATTTAAGTTCCCTGCTGAACAGTTTGCCATCTATCTTCTCTTGACTCTCAATAAAGTCTTCCAGATAACCTGACCTTCCTACAATTCCCAGTGCGATTATGGAGTCCACCTCTTCCCATCTGGCCAGGACTTCCATGATGTGAATATACAGATCTGCATCTCCCTCCCCCACTATATCTATCGGATTTGACCTGTTCCAGTATTCCGGAAGGTATGTATCCAGATCCTTTATAATATTATCGGTCAACTCGGGCAAGGCAAGGCCTGCGTCCTCACACTCATCAGCGGCTATTATCCCCCAGCCCCCGCCCATGCTCATGATGCCAACTCGATTAGACCGCGGGACAGGGAGGTGTGCCAGGGCTCCTGCAACATTTAATAATTCAGATGGTGTCCTCACCTGGATGATACCCGTTTGCTTGAACATTGCACTGTAGGCGGCAAATGATCCTGCCATAGAGCCTGTGTGAGATTGAGCCGCCTTTGAACCCCTCTGAGATCTGCCTGCCTTCAAGGCGATGACAGGTTTTTTCTTTGTTACCTGTCTTGCGATCTCTTTAAACTCCCCCCCATTTTCTATACCCTCTATATACATGGCTATGGCCTTTACCTCATCACGATAGCCAAAATAGGCAAGCAGATCGCTTGCCTTTAAGAGTGCCTCGTTACCTGTCCCTGCATAGAAGCTCAGCCCTATTTCCTTGTGGGCAATCCACTGCATGATCTGGAGTCCCAGATTGCCGCTTTGCGATATAATTCCGAGCCCGCCCTGGTTGGCACCCATAGGAGCTGGAATGGCCTCAAGGTTGTTATATTCTGATGCTATTCCCATGGTATTGGGCCCTATAAATACAAGATTACCTTGCCTTGCGATCTCGGTAATCTCCTCTTCCAGTGCCGCACCAGCCTTACCTGCTTCTTTGAACCCGGATGTTATGATAACTGCCGCATGGATGTCTCCGGCAATGCAGTCCCTTAGTGCGTTGGGGATAAGCCTTGCAGGTATGACGAGTATTGCAAGGTCTATATCTTCCGGGATTGCATCAAGACTAGGGTAGGCCTTGAGTCCCAAGATAGTCTCTTGTTTGGGGTTTACAGGAAAGATCTTTCCCTTGTATCCTTTGCCTAATATAGCGGTTGTTATCAGAAACCCCCATTTGGCAGGGACATTGGACGCACCTATTATGGCTAATGATTTAGGGAAAAACATAGCGTCTAGTTTATCCATCAGGTCTTTCTTGCTCATATTATCTTTTCCAACTGTTGTTGATATTGAACAATCGTAGATAGGAATAATAACACGTGAATGTCAATAGTGATGTACTCGTAAAAAGTCAAAATTAGATGGCAAAGTAAAAAGCTTCAAATTCAAGGCGCGCAAATCTTGAGGAATAAGGCGTACTTATCGTACGCCGCAATGACGAAAAATGCAGTGCAACGCAGAAGTTGGACTTTTTATAAGGTTTTTATGTTACATCACCCAGTGATCCACTTCCCCTCTTTGCGTAATGTGCCTTTATTGCCGCGAGTACGCTTACGCAACGGCCTATCTCTTCAAACACAGGAAGATCTAAGTCTTCCAGCTCTCTTCTGAACTCATCTAAGTGCTTCCCTATACCTATCAGCCAGATAACAACAGGTTTTCCCAGCTCATCTTTTAGGCTGGCTAGTTTAGAAAGGTATTTTTTGTCTAACCTGTAGCTAAATATATGAATGATCAGGGAATCTACCCCGGGATCGTGCATGATGGCATTTATTACATGGGGATATACCTTTTCTACCCCGTTTTGTTCAATAGCCGGCCAGATATCAACAGGGTTTGACGGGTCCATCCATGAAGGGAACACCTTCTTTATGGCCTTCAGTGTTTTTTCAGAGAGTTCAGCGAGAGGCAGGCCAAAATCATGTAAGAAATCAGCGGTTACTATTCCTGCACTACCAGAAAATGTCACAATGGCTGTGCCTCCATTATTTTTGCTTGCACGGATTTTTGAAAACCCTCTTAAGCAATCCATCAGTTCATGCACATCAAGGACAGTAGTTACCCCTGCCTGCCTGAGGGCAGAGCTGACAATGGCATAATCCCCTGCCATGCTGGCGGTATGGCTTATGGCTGCCTTTGCACCGTAAGCGTTCCTTCCGCCTTTTAATACTACGATGGGTTTGCTGGTAGCCCTGGCAAGGGTTATAAATTTTTTGCCATCTACGATGGATTCTACATAAAGTCCGATTATCTCTGTAGACGGGTCATTTATAAGGTACTCTAAGAGGTCTATTTCATTTATATCACACTTGTTTCCTATGGAACAGACCTTGTTGATTCCCATACCTCCACGCCCAAGTATCATCATAAGGAAACCAGAAGATAACATTCCGCTCTGGACAATTAAGGACACATTTCCCGGCCCCGTAATGCTTTTCCAGAAATTTCCATACATAAAGGAGAATACATGCCTTGAATGACTGTCCAGAAGGCCCATACAGTTAGGACCCCAGAGGCGTATATTGTATTTCTTTGCAAGCTCTAAGCTTTTTACCTGGAGTTTGTGACCTTGCTTGCCAACCTCAGCAAATCCACCTGATTCAATAATAATCCCCTTTACCTTTTTTAGAGCGCATTGTTCTATGGTCTCCGGTAGGAATTTCGCAGGGATAAAGTGGATAGCAAGATCAAACGTTTCAGGTATTGACTTAATATCCGGGTAGCACTTATGATCCAGTATGGAATCATATTTAGGATTGACCGGGTAGACCTTCCCCTTATACCCCTCAAGTACATTATTCAGGATATGAAACCCTCCTTTTAAGGTATTATTGGTTGCACCGATTATGGCAACACCATCAGGATGAAAGAAGAAATCCATTATTTTTATATCTCCTTTTCTATAAAATATTCTAGTGCATAAGTCTTCATATTAGCGATAGAGACTTTCATCTAGCTTCTCGATAGGTGTTTTAAGACATAGTTGATAGGATTGTCAAATGATATAGGCGTTTAATAACATCCCCCTGGCCCCCTTCAAAGGGGGAATTCCTCCGCCCTACATCAGAGGGGGATTTTTATTCTGGTCCCCTCAAGGGGGGGACATTTTAGCACGGCAGTTATAGGGGACATATTAGCTTTGCTAACACAAAGAATAGAAAATTTCTTGACAATCCCTCTTTGTTTCATTAATAGCTCATAATCCTTATAAAGGTAATGTCAAGCAGGAGAAGTATTATGTATGCAGTTATGAAGACAGGTGGAAAGCAGTACAAGGTAGAAGAAGGCGACAGGCTTCAAGTGGAGAAACTTCAAGTTGACAAAGGTGATGAGGTTGTCTTTGATGATATCCTTTTTATTGGTGGCGATGAGTATATACTTGGCACACCAAAGGTAGAAGGTGCTTCTGTCCAGGCTAAGGTGTTGCGGCAGATGCGGGATAAAAAGATTATTGTATTCAAGATGAAGAGAAGAAAAGGGTATAGAAAAAAGCAGGGACACAGACAGTACCTGACAGAGGTGTGCATTACGAAGATTAATATAGGTAAGGGGGCTTAAATATGGCTCACAAGAAATCAGGAGGAACATCAAGAAATGGCAGGGATACTGCAGGCAAACGTCTTGGTGTAAAGAGATATGGTGGCCAGAAGGTAGGGGCTGGGAACATCATTGTGCGCCAAAGAGGCACCAAGATTCATCCCGGCCAAAACGTGGGCTGTGGAAGGGATTACACTTTGTTTGCCTTGGAAGATGGTATTGTAGAATTTGAGACCCTTTATAATAAAAAGATGGTAAGGGTAGTCCCTGTTGTTTGATTCATGGACTTTATTGACGAGTCTACGATATATGTAAAGTCGGGTGATGGCGGGAAAGGGTGTCTTTCCTTCAGACGGGAAAAGTTTGTACCAAAAGGTGGCCCGGATGGGGGGGACGGCGGTAAAGGCGGCGATATCACCATTGAGGCAACACCTGATGTAAAGACCCTGTTAGAACAACGCTATCATCCACATTATAAATCCAAAAGAGGGCAGCACGGCAGAGGAAAAAACTGTACTGGTAAGTCGGGTGATAATCTGACCATACATGTGCCTGTAGGTACCATTGTAAGAGAGAGTCCGGGTGGCAATATAATCGCTGACTTTTTAAAATCAGGGGACTCTGTTGTAATTGCCAGGGGTGGAAAAGGGGGAAGAGGCAATGCCAGGTTTGCTACCCCCACCTTGCAGGCCCCAAGATATTGTGAACCTGGGAGACCGGGCGAGGAGAAGGTATTATTTCTAGAGCTTAAGCTCCTGGCGGACGTGGGGTTGGTCGGTTTTCCAAATGCGGGTAAGTCTACCCTTATCTCCAGGGTATCAAAGGCAAGGCCAAAGATAGCTGATTATCCCTTTACCACCACCACACCAAACCTTGGCATGGTAGAATGGAGAGGGCATGATTTTGTCGTGGCAGATATCCCTGGTATTATTAAAGGTGCCCACAAAGGCGTTGGCCTGGGAATAAGGTTTCTTAGGCATATAGAAAGAACACATATAATTGTATATGTGATAGATATGTCCCCGGAGACAGAAAGGGACCACGTAGATGAGCTTGCGACCTTAGAAGAAGAGCTTGGTGCATATTCTGAAACGCTATTGGAGCGGCCTCAGATAGTGGCCTTGAATAAATGTGATATCCAGGATGCAAGCAAAAAGGCAAAAGAAGTTGTTGCCATAATAACAGCCAGGGGCTATCCTTGTTTTATGATATCTGCTTTGTCAGGTAAAGGTATAAACAACATGTTAGATGGGATAGTAAGGGAATTAGTAAATACTCAGGTGGATAGGCTGAAGGTGGAAGACTAAAGGTGAATAGGCTGAAGGTGGAAGGCTTTTAGGGACAAATCATGCATGATCACACAAAATCTGGTATTCAGCCTTTAAATGGCTTGATTCGAGCGTTGCGAGATGGTTGAAATGGTTCAGCCTTATTTTCTTCAACCTAAATAGCTGGGTAGTTAAGGGAATTATATGAAAAGAGATCCCAGGGAAGATCTCAAGAAGTGTAAGCGCATTCTTGTAAAGATAGGCTCACGTGTATTAAATACGGAAAAAGGTCTTAACTATCGTGTGATAGAGCGACTCTGTGATGATCTATCTCTCCTTAAGGATAAAGGCCTTGAATTTGGGCTGGTATCCTCTGGTGCAATAGCAGCAGGATGGGCTACATCAGGTGGTTTAGCCAAGGGTATGAATCTGTCGAGAAAACAGGCCCTTGCTGCAATAGGTCAGGGCAGGCTTATTCGTGCCTATAATGATGCCTTCAGGCGCTATGGATATAATGTGGCCCAGATACTTATTACGAGAGAAGATTTGGATGACAGGACCAGGTACTTGAATGTCAGGAATACATTTACGGCGCTTTTTGAATTAGGAATAGTGCCTATAATCAATGAAAATGATACAGTCTCCGTAGAAGAGATACAATTTACTGACAATGATATGCTCTCTGCCATGATAGTGCCTATAATAGAGGCACAGGCCCTTATAATTCTTACTGATACGGATGGGGTGCTTTCTGTAGACCCGAGGTTGGATTCCCATGCCACAAGGACGCCTGAGATAAGAAGCCTTACGCGTAAACACATTGCCGATGCAAGTAAGGATACCGGCAAGATGGGCAGAGGAGGTATGGCCTCGAAGCTGAGTGCTGCATATCATGTATCTTTGCTGGGTCTGCCTACAGTGATTGCATCTGCCTATCACCCGCAGGTGGTAAGCTCCATACTTGATGCTGGGGATATAGGCACTATTATGCTCCCCAGGCAGAAAAAGAAGTTGAGTCAGAGGGGCCACTGGATTAGCTTTGTGACAAGACCAAAGGGAGAGATAGAAGTAGATGCAGGCGCGAAGAAGATGATTATAAACGCCGGCAAGAGTCTCCTCCCATCCGGGATAGTTCGTGCAGAAGGAGACTTCGAGGCAGGAGACTCAGTGAAAATTCTGGATACTGAGAGAAATGTCATTGCAATAGGGCTATCTAATTTTAGCCTGCGTGAGGTCATTCAGATAAAAGGTGCGAAGACAAAAGATATCCATCATATATTAGGTAAAGAGACCAACGAAGAGATTGTACATAGAAATAATATGATATTGGAAAAGGAGATGTTATAATGGTGATGGCTGATGTAAAGACTATCTCCCATCAGGCGAAGGGTGCGTCGAGAGAACTTGCGTCTGCCTCAAGCAAGCTAAAGGCCGGCACCCTTAATAAGATGGCGGTTGCCATAAGGGAAAACGTCCCTTTCTTACAGGCGGAAAATAAAAAGGATGTGGACCGTGCCGTAGAAAAGGGTTTGAGTGGTGTCATGATAGACAGGCTCAAACTTACTGATGGAGTTATAGAGTCTATGGCAGTGGCCTTAGATGAGATAGCGGACCTGCCTGATCCGGTTGGTAAGATATCTGACATGACAAGACGCCCGAATGGTCTTTTGGTAGGAAGGATGCGTATTCCACTAGGTGTAATAGGCATGATATATGAGTCCAGGCCAAATGTGACATCAGATGCAGCAGGGCTTTGTATTAAGTCAGGTAATGCGGTAATATTAAGAGGTGGCTCCGAGGCATTTAATTCGAATATGGCTATAGCAAAGATATTAAGGCAGGCCATTGAAGATTCAGGTATAAACCCGAATGCAATGAGTGTTATACCTGTTACAGACAGGAGCGCCGTAATGGAGATGCTTACATTGGAGGATGATATAGATCTTATCATACCAAGGGGAGGGGAAGATCTAATAAGGACTGTGGTGAGCAACTCCAGGATTCCTGTTTTAAAGCATTATAAAGGTGTGTGTCATATATTTGTGGACCAGGATGCAGACTTGGACAAGGCATATAAGATATGCTTAAATGCAAAGGTTCAGAAATCTTCTGTATGTAATGCCATGGAGACATTACTTGTAGATGAAAGGGTTGCGGATAAATTTTTACCTGAGATGATAAGGCAGTTTAAAGGGCATGGGGTTGATGTAAGGGGATGTGAAAGGACTGCATCTCTTATCCCGGGGATAAAAAATGCTACAGAACAGGATTGGCATGAGGAATACCTGGATCTCATACTTGCCGTCAAGGTGGTGGATAATATAAAAGAGGCTATAGATCATATAGAGAAATATGGCTCCAACCACACCGAGGCCATTATCACAGAGAACTATAGCCGTGCCATGAAGTTCTTGAAACAGGTAGATTCATCCACTGTACTGGTAAATGCCAGCACCAGATTCTCTGATGGAGGGGAGTTTGGTCTTGGTGCAGAGGTGGGCATTAGCACATCAAAGATCCATGCGTATGGCCCTATGGGCATAGAAGACCTTACAATAGAAAAGTTTATCTGTTTTGGAGATGGCCAGATAAGGCAATGAAGGTAGGTATATTCGGAGGAACATTCAATCCTATTCATATGGGTCACTTAAGGGCGGCTCAGGAGGTAAAAGAAGAGCTGTCTTTGGATAAGATAATATTTGTCCCATCTTACATACCCCCCCACAAAGACCTAGCTGATAATGTCCCGGGGCATAAGAGGTTGGAGATTGTAAAAAGGGCTATAGGATCAAATCATTGCTTTGATGTCTCAGGGTTTGAGGTGGAATCAGGGGGGGCTTCCTATTCCATAAGGACAATAAAATATATCAGAGAAAGATATCAAACAACCCCTTATTTTATCCTTGGGCAGGATGCATTTAATGAAATATCTACATGGTTCGAGGCAGATAAATTATTTAATTTCTCACACTTTGTAGTTATGACAAGACCACATGCAGCGAAGATACCTTTAAGTGATATTTTGGGCGATATATCCATCTCATTTGAGCCAACGCAGAGGGGTTATATAAACAGCACAGGGGTGGAGATCATATTTGTGGAAGTCACTTCTCTTGATATATCTTCTTCATATATAAGGGCACTTTGTAAGAAGGGTAGGTCTATAAAATATTTGGTTCCGGATGTAGTGCAGGAGTACATATATAAGGAAAGGATCTATATATAAGATGGATAATACTTGTGCCCGGATCGTAACTGCCCTGGAAGAAAAGAAGGCAAGGGATATTGTTGTGCTTGATGTCAAGGAAATGTGTTCGTTTACAGACTATCTGATAATATGTACAGGCACATCTGACAGGCAGATCAAGGCCGTGGCTGAAAATGTTATAGAAAAAGTTGGCAAGCCCTTTGGGGTGGAAGGTATTGAACTTGGCAGGTGGGTATTATTAGACTGTGTGGATGTGGTTGTACATATCTTCCAGGAAGACTTGAGGGACTATTATGATATTGAAGGGATGTGGATGGATGCAAAAAGGTTAGTAGGGTGAGGATAGTATTTTGCTTTTCAGGAAAGACCTTTAAGGGTGCCATCTCAGATACGGTTTCAGATTACAAGGGCAGGATCTCAAGATATATGCCTGTGGAGGTCATTGAGGCGAAGAGGCTGAAGATTCAAAAGAGACACGGCTTTCATATTGTGCTTACCCCTGAAGGGAAGTTCATAACATCTGAAGGGCTTGCCTGCCTGATTAACCGTCATATTGGGCTTGGGACAAAGCATATGTTTTTTTATACAGGAGGCCCCTCGGGATATGACGGAGAGATAGCAGAGGGCGCTGACATGGAGTTATCTTTATCCACCATGACATTTAATCACCAGCTAATAAGGGTTATGCTCTTAGAACAGGTCTATCGTGCATTTACTATAATAAACTCGGAGCCCTATCATAAGTAGCCAATATTATGGATATAGCTCAGGCAAGGGAGATTATAGCAAAGGGTGAGGATAAGACAGTAGAGTTTAAGTTGAGGCTGCCGAACCCATACAGGCTTGCCAAAAAGATTGCTTCCTTTGCCAATACAGATGGAGGTCTTATCATAGCTGGGGTAGATGACGGGGCAAACATAGTTGGAGTAGAGTCTGTAAGGAGATCCCTGGCCGGGTTTAGAAGTGCAAACCGTATTATTGAACCTGTTCCAAGGATAGACGTCTCCAGCCTTAAGATAGACAATGTAATGATTGCGGTGTGCCGTGTATTTAAAGGTGATAATAAGCCCTATAAGGTAGTATCGGATAGGGGGCGTTCATATACATATGTTCGTGTTGGATCAAGGATAATGCCCGTATCCAACCGTGATTCTTCTAAACTTGAAGACGAGGATATATTGAAGAAAAAGCTCCGCATAGGGCCTCTCCAGAAGGCCTTTTTGGACGAGACAGAAAGGACTAAAGGTATTACCATAAAGCAACTGGCCTTGAAGCATAACATTTCAGTAAGGAGGACAATAAGGCTGGTTACCCCATTAGTAAAGGCAGGGCTCCTAAGGCAGCAGGACACCTCCATGGGAGTAACTTATATAAGGGGCTGATACTGATCTGTCGTAATTGCATTATCTATCCAATTCAGCTCTAACAGCCATCCCCAATTTTTCTAAGACATATGGTTTTTTTACATAGGCCCCAACACCTAATTCCTGAGCCTTTTTGACACGATCTGTTTCTGAAAATCCACTGACAATGATTGCCTTTTGACCTGGATGCAGCTCAATGATCCTTTTGTATGTCTCGAGGCCATCGATACCAGTATCCATAATCATATCTAACACAACGAGATCTGCTGAGTCATTTTTCATATATTCAACTGCTTTCTCCCCGCTTGAGACTGTTGTGACTGAATAACCCAGGCTACTTAACAGCTCAAATACGACGTCTCTCTGTTCTTTGATATCATCTACGGCTAATATCTTCTCGTTTCCCATATAGTTTTCAATCGATGCAGGGCCTTCTTTCTTGGGAACTTCTTTTCTTGTGGCCGGGAAATGGAGATCAAACCTGGTTCCCTTTCCTTCCACACTTTTGACATCAATGTAGCCTTTATGGTCTTTCACTGTTCCCCATACAACGGACAAACCCAGACCGGTCCCGCTCCTTCCCATAACCTTTTTGGTATAGAAAGGCTCAAATATTTTTGACAGATCATCAGAAGAGATTCCCTTTCCCGTATCAGTAACGCTCAAGACGATGTAATCGCCCTCCTTAATGTGGTCGTAGCCTTTTATTGGTTGATCGACATATCGGTTTGCGGTAGATATAGAAACCTTACCTCCTTCGGGAGAGATAGCTTCTGCCGCGTTAGAGATGAGGTTCATTATTGTTTTGGATAGATGAACCCGGGATCCAAGGGTATTCAACAAATCTGTTTCCAGGGCTGCTTTAAATTCAACATTAGGGAAAAACTCCATCAATTTTTCATGTTCAGGGCTTCTTAGATAATCGGAGATAATGCTATTGAGGTTCACTGCCTCTGTGAAAGTAACCCCCCTCCTTGCCAGGGTTAATAGATCCTGTACAATAGCAGCGGCCTTTTCTCCTGATTGCTGTATGGCCAAGATCGATTTTCTTAAGCGGCTGTCCTCAGGAATTTGCATCAATAACAAATCAGGATAACTTACTATCCCGGTTAAAATATTATTGAGGTCGTGAGCTACTCCTCCTGCAAGCCTCCCGACGGCTTCCATCTTCTGCGCTCGTTGAAGTTGGGCTTCCAACTTGTTTTTTTCCAGTTCAGATTTTTTGAGTTTTGTAATGTCATTACCAATGCAGAGGATCTCTACAATCTGTCCATTACTGTCAAAGATAGGCTTGGTTGTCCACGTAATCCATATATGTTCGCCACTCTTGCGAGTATTCTCACTCTCGAAGATGACATATTGTTCGGGATGTGCAGCGAGATCCTTCATCACCATTGAGATATCATGTTGGGACAATTCAGTCTTTGACGCAATAATTTTTACTGCATTCCAGCCTAGTATTTCATCCTCGGTATACCCAAAAGAGACCTGTGCAAACTCGTTAAAAAAGGTAATATTGCCTTGCGTATCAATTCGCAAGATAATGCTATTGGCGTTCTCAACGAGATCACGATACTTTTTCTCACTCTCCTGAAGTTTTTCAAAGGAGATGGCATTGGTAATGCCGATAGCTATCTGGGATGCTATCCCCATCAAAAGGTTCATGTCACTCTGGGTAAGAGGCCTTTTTGTCTGGAGATTATCCACCGCAAGCACGCCAAGCGATTCCTTTCGATAAACAATAGGTACGCAGATAAATGACGTACTCCCTACTTTCTTGGTAAATCCCAGGCTCTTCTTCGAGAGATCCTTTTCAATCTCTGAAATGTCGTTTACCAAAAAAGGTTTCTGCTCTTTAAAGGCCAATACAAATGTCCCCCTGGAGTCAGGTTTGTCAAGATGAAACTCTATTTGTCGCAAATACCCTTTCTGATCCTTGGTATAACCATAGCCAGCAGTGTAGAGGAGCCGGGTCTTTTCTTTATTGGAAAGCATGATCATCCCTCGGTCAAAATCCGAACGTTTTTCCATAATTTTCGTCACTGATTTGAGAAGTTTATCGATATCTAAAATCATAGAAGATACCTGGCCAATTTCCTGAATAAGTAATGTATCGTTGTAGCGAACATTCATCTCATCTAAAAGGTTCTTGGCTGCATCGCCCTGGGTTTCGATGGCGTTGGTCAGCTCCTTTCCCCTCAGGGACTCTGAATAAAATGAAAGGCCTAGTATGAGAGAAATATCTAATAAAATCAGAATCACCCAGGATATAGCCGGCAAAACGAAGAAGAGTACTGTAAAGGCTATAAGGCTTAGAAAGGTAATATAGTTACGGAGCAATCTCCATATAAGGGAAGGTATCTTCTTCCAGGTGATGATATAGCGGCAACAATCTCCGCCCCTGTGTATGCAGGTGGGATGTTCAATATTGGGATATTCTTTGGTAAACACCTGGGCCAGGGCCTCCAACAGCCCTATTCGGTTCTCACATTGATAGGGTTTTTCTCTCACACCTGGCTTAGGAGTGGATGTAAACTCAATCTTATTTGCCCCCAACTTTTTAGTCTTAAGGGTGATAGCACGGCTTATATTGGCACTAAGCTTTTGCGCTAATGAGTACGCATTTGCTGGAGTTATAAATCCCAGGGCGTATTGATTTACGGCTTGATATGCCTTAGAGTAAATTACATAGCGTCCAGCATCGCGGGCAGTATTAATATTACCGGTCTTTTGAA
>JAYEFR010000013.1:0-6146 GCA_034716155.1 Thermodesulfobacteriota bacterium | reverse complement strand
AAGACGACGAGGGTGCTTCCCCTTTTTCAAAGCTATGATCTGAAGGGACTGATATGTCGTTTACACCTATAACAACACCTTCTGCTAAAAGCACACTCCTCTCAACACAATTACGTATCTCTCTAACATTTCCAGGCCAGCTATATCTTAATAATAAACTCATGGCCTCAGGTGTTATATCAAAGGCAGGCTTTTTTAGCTCCATGCAATATTTTTTTATAAAAAACCGGACAAGAGGCTCTATGTCTTCTTTGCGCTCTCTTATCGGTGGTATCACTATATTAACCACATTTATCCTGTAATAAAGATCTTCTCTGAACCTCCCATCCCGCACCAAACACATGAGATCCTGATTTGTCGCAGCTATAATCCTTACATTTACCTTTATAGTGCGACTACCTCCTAATCGCTCGAACTCCCTATCCTCTAATACCCTTAACACCTTTGCTTGTAGAGAAAGAGGCATATCACCTATCTCATCTAAAAATACAGTCCCCATATTGGCCTGCTCAAATCGTCCGATTCTGAGGTTGACAGCACTGGTAAAAGCACCCCTCTCATGCCCGAAAAGCTCACTTTCTAATAGATTTTCCGGCAGGGCGGCACAATTTACCTGCACAAAATTGTTTTCCGCCCTAGATGAATTATGGTGAATTGCACCGGCAATCAATCCCTTGCCTGCCCCTGTCTCTCCAGTGATAAGTAACGTGGAATCAGACTTTGCTACCTTCTCTACTATCTTTAATACATTCTTCAATTTTCGGCTTTTACAGATGATATCAGAAGTACGGTATATGATATCGGTCTCACGGTGTCTTAGATAATCTACCTCGTTTTTCAACCTTTTCACGGCAAGACAGTCCTCTATCTTTTGGGAAATCTCATTGAGGTCGAAAGGCTTTTGAATAAAATCCATTGCTCCATTTTTCATGGCGATTACTGCACTATCAACAGAGGCATATCCTGTCATAACTATAACAATGCTGCTGGGATTAATTGACTTTACCTTCTTTAAGAGATCAATCCCGTCCATTCCCGGGAGTTTCAAGTCAGTGAGAATAAGGTCGTATATGTATTTGTTTATCCTGGCAACGGCAGACTCTCCATCACAAGCCAATTCCACATCGTGTTGTCTCTTCTTAAATTCCTGGAACAAAATTTTGCCCAGATCTAAGTCATCTTCTACAATAAGTATATGTGCCATACGATAGATTTATCGGGTACTGACAAGCAGAACTTTAAGGTTGAAGTAACTGCTCAGGTAAATAGGCGGTATAGTACCCAAAAACTAAATTTCCTTTAGCCTACAGCCTAAACAACCTGAATAGTTACAGGTTGAATACCCTAACACAGAAAAGAATGCTCCATTGCCTGAAAATCGAATCCATCGTAGGCAAAGACTATTACTTGAAAGGGATCCTAAGACCTACTACATACACCCGGTCTTTGTGAACAGGATCTTTTATAGAATAAAATACAGGAGATATCTCATAAAGACCAAAACACATACCTCCGATAACTCCGACACTCGCCCCCTGAGCAATACGATCCAGATGATCACTTGGGTGATCAACAAAGGCCAGGGTGGCAGTCCCGACCAATGCCCCTATACAAAGCCCCCACACAGTATCTTCGAATATTATCTTTAAAGAAGAATCCGCCATTCCTTGAGCAGGGATAGCTAACAAACTAATGACCAATAATATGCTAATTGCAAGCTTTTTCATCTCACCTCCTATCCACCCGGGGCGGATTATCATAATCTATTTATAATCGTATTTGAGAGTGTATCCGGATCAAGGCCATAATATTTATAACACGCACGAGATGACCCAGATGGCGGGAATCCCTTTATCCCTATGGGAATAAGGTCTATGCCTATATTATTTGTAGCTGCTATAAAGGCAATCTGTGAGGCAAGCCCTGAAACCTCCATGTGGTCTTCTGCAACAAATATGGAGCCCTTTTTTGATGCATCCATTACTTCTTCCATATCCAGCGCAAACGGACAAGACACTCCCACTACTTCGATGTCAAATCCCTTCTCTTTTAAGCTCTCCCATGCATGAACCGCATTTGCGCTCATTGCCCCTAAGGCAAACAGAGTTGCCTTACCTCCGTTTCTTAGATGGTAAGTCTTGCCATAAATGAACTGCGTATCTTTAAAAAATACACCCCCATTTTCGTCTGTAATAACCGGGGTTTTCGACCTTCCTACCCCTATGAGACAATTTCCAGGTGTGGTTAATGCCCACCTTGCGGCCAGATCTGTCTCGTTCGGATCAATAGGGATGATCACCTTAAACCCAAAGAGGTTTCTCATAAGCCCCAGGTAGTCTACACATTGATGTGTCTTTCCATCCTCCCCCACATCTACGCCTATATGAGTGCAAAACAGTTTTAGATGCGCCTTGTTTATCGCATTAAACCTTTGCTGATTATATGTCTCATCTATACCAAATATCCCAAAATCAGCAAATACGCTTACTACCCCTAAAGCAGATGCAGCACCTGCAGCAGTAACAGTATTATGTTCGGAAATCCCTGCCTGAAAAAAATTTCCTGGAAATTTTTTAGCAAACTTTGATGTCTTTACAGAACCAGATAGATCACAATCAAAGACTGCTATAGGTATATCTCTATTGATGTTTGCCACATCTAAAAGGACATCCCCCAGAGCAGATCTGTTGTCCGTAGATATACCTGCCCCGTAGACGGTGGGATCTCCTCGATTCATCTTAGGGTATGGTAGGAACTGCACAGATATATCTTCAGTAATCGTCTCCTTCCTTAAGGCCTCCAACTCCTCTAATGGCCACTCCAACTCCGCCTCCTCCAGTGCACGTGCCATTTCTTCTTTATTCAATGCCTTCCCATGAAACTCAGCCTTGCCTTCCATAAAGGTGACTCCTTTACCCATTACAGTATGTGCAATAACGGCATAAGGATTCTTATGATCATTTGATGCCTGAGATATAGCAGAGTATATCTGTTCAAAGTCATGGCCATCGATCTCCAGCACTGAAAACCCTGCTTCTTCATATTCCGCCCTTAAATTTTGGGGCATTATTTCATTTCTATCTCCCGATATTTGAAGGTCATTGTTATCTACAATGACTGTAATATTGTTTAGAGCAAACTTTCGGATAAAACGTCTTGCCTCGCTTATCTGACCTTTTTGTTGTTCTCCATCACCCATAACAACAAAACACTCCATGGCATCTCCCTTGAGCCTGTTTGCAATTACACAACCGCATGCCACAGATAACCCCTGACCAAGATTTCCCGTGCCCCAGACAATACCCGGAACCGAAAATTCCACATGACCCTCAAAAATACTGCCTATCCTCCTGAAACCCTTTATTACATCCTTTGGATCAAAAAGGCCTCTCCTTGCCAGGGCAGAATAGGCCCCGGGTGAAGTATGCCCATGGCTGATGATTACCTTGTCACGATTCATATCTATCACGTGATATAAAAGGGTGTATATATCTATTGAGGATAATGACCCTCCGGGATGACCCGACCCGGCCAGGTAAGTCATAGCTAGGATATCTCCTCTGGATTTGCTCGCCTTTTTTGATATTTCGTCTAATAAATTTTCAGTCATCTCCTTTATCATCCTGTCCTCCCGCTGATATATTCTTCTTTCCGCCAAAGACGGATAAACTCATATTCAAAGATCTAAAAATGATCTCTGAAGGATCTATCGTGCTTATACCTGTAAGACCACCCAGTTGCATACGACATGCCCCACAATCAGATGCTATTGCATCCGGAGCGTATTCTAAAATGGGCAGAGTTGCAAGTTTGCCTAATTTTACGGAAACATCCTTGTTCTTCTCCTTAAATCCATATGTCCCGGAAAGCCCGCAACAATTATCATCCAGGACTTGGTACTGCAAATCCGGGATCATCTCAAACAACCTGGCCGCTGGATAACCTATGCCCAATGACCTTAGGTGACATGGTATGTGGTATGCTATCCTCATATCAACCGGACCAAATTCAGGGTTTACATAACCTTCTTCCATAAGGTTCAAAATATATTCGTGCACATTGTATGTATTCTCAGATATCTTTTTGCCATCAGGCAGGGTCATAATCCCCGGGTAGTCCCTGACCAATGTGAGTCCGCATGAGGTGCATGCATAAACCACATCATAGCCCCTATTGATGTAATGCACTAATATACCCGCATTCTTATTTGCAAACCTTCGAGCACTGTCTAAATCACCATTCCCTAATGCAGGCAGACCGCAACAGACTTGATGAGGCGTTATCACTTCAAGACCCATTGATACAAGGATAGAACGTATCTTCCTTCCTATATCCGGCCTGTTGAAATTCAAATAACATCCATAGAAAAAAACCACCTTCTTCGAGCCCTTTCCTGCCTTCCTCCTGCCTTTAGAAAGGGTAAATGCATGATATCTTGGGAAAGGAATGTATGTAGATATCCCTATCACCCTCATGATATTTTTTACTAAATGCGTGTTTATAATTTTATTTACAATAGGGGCAAAGGCAGAGGCCAATATCCCTATGTTATATGTGTTTGCAAACATGTAGTTTGCTATAGACCTGCCATGTTCCTCTACATATTTTATCTGGGCCTTTAATATAATCTCCGATACATCTACTCCATAGGGACATACAGTCTCGCACCTTTTACACTGGTTGCAAAAAAGCACCCAGCTATCAACAGACACCTCCCCATCCATTCTAAAACGCTGTGCATCAGGACCAGCCTGCTTTGGACCCGGGAATTTTGGTTCAACACTAAAAACAGGACAATTCTCTACACAAATTGTACACCTGATACAGTGCTCAAACTTCATCCAAGCCACCTATCTAAGCTCTTTGCAGCAGCAACGCCTGTAGCAATCGCCATCCCATTCCCACATCCGTACTTCATGATATCAGAAAAAGCTAAAATACTTCCACAAACAAATAGGTTTTCAAGGTTAGCATGTCTTGGCCTGAATGATCTATCCACCCTTATCCCTGCCTTTTCTATAGGATGCCCAATATCAAAAAAATCCTCATTAAACCACTTGGCCCTTTTCTTGGGGAAGATAACCGGCAGATTAAAGACTGTCTCATATACTGACTCTCTCAAGGCATATAGCCCACCGCTTACGAATGAGCCTGTAGCAAGGACGAATGCCCTCCCTTCCACCCTCGTTGGTCGAGACCCGGTAACAATTGTCACAGCCTCTATTTGTGTATCTGAGCGTTCTACGCTGGCAATATCTCTGCCCCAGTATATATCTCCACCCTTTTGCTGAAGGGTGTATTTCAGTCTCCTGAAAAGCCTTATGCCCGGTATAGATGGTGGAAGTGTAGGTATCTCAAATATCTTCCTATCCAACTCTTTCGATATTGCCTCCATAATCTCTACTGAAGAACTTAGCCCTAACACTGCAGGCATTGCTATCCTCCCATTCGGGATCTCCCAACTCTTAAGTTTAGCTACAAACTCTCTCCTAAATGTTGTATCCTCAAACCTTGTTGCAAGACCTATAGTAGTTGATATGCCCGCATCAAAGACAGAGTATCCGGCATTTTCATTCTTAGATGTAATATAGGCAGGATAAAAATCCTTCAATCCTTTAAATGAGACTATGTGAATGTATTCATCTGCTCCGGTATATGCTGCCTCCATGGTTTGAGGAACAAGGCATGTAGCCTTAATAGTGCCAAGTGGTGTAAGGATTCCTCTATTTGTTTCAATGTCCCCAATATAATTAAGGCCTGAACCTGCCATAATCTTTTTAAAGAAATTTAGCGAATCTCTTATACCTTCAAGGCCTACAAAATGATACGGATGTCCCCTAGGAGGCTTCTCTATTCCTTTTAAAGGGCTGGATGTTCCTCCAAATACATCAATGCACCCGGTAGACAGACAACACATAGGGTCACCTTTTGAAATAAGCGCCGTCTTCTTCCCCCTGTCTGCAAGCCATATGGATGCCATCAAACCCGACAGCCCCCCGCCAATAATTACTACATCATACATATCTTCTCTCTTTGCCTATAAATTCTCATGCCTGCGTGGCACTCACAACCAAGCGTGAAAACATGCTCGGGCTAAGAAAAACATCTATCCCTGAAAACCGACCCCTGATCCCCGACCCCCTGTT
>JAYEFR010000012.1:0-6195 GCA_034716155.1 Thermodesulfobacteriota bacterium | reverse complement strand
GGTTAATTAAAATTGAACAAAATTTTGTGCTGTGTTATACACAATATAAAGCGCAGTATAAAATCTGCAGGAATTCCAAGAAAGGAGAAGAAAGTTGACTGCAAAACTGATCAAAGGGAGGGAGATCCGGCAGGAGATACTGGCCGAGATCGAGGCCGAGGTCAAAAAGATTAAGGAAGAATATGGAGTAGTTCCCGGATTGGTGACCATTCTGGTTGGTGAAGATCCTGCTTCTGTATCTTACGTAACAGGAAAGATTAAAACAGCCAAGAGGCTCGGTTTCAAAGAAATCCATATAAACAAACCGGAAAGCATTTCAGAACAAGACTTATTGGCCCTGGTTGACCAGTATAACAGGGACGATACGATCCATGGCGTTCTGGTTCAACTGCCACTTCCAAGACACATTGATGAGAACAAGGTTATCGATGCGATTGACCCCGACAAGGACGTCGACGGCTTTCACCCGGTGAATTTGGGGCGGCTGATGATCGGCGGTTCTGTGGTCAAGTTTCCGCCGTGTACTCCCTCCGGTATTCAGGAAATGATTCGACGGGCAGGCGTTGAAACAGAAGGCGCAGAAGTTGTGGTGGTGGGAAGGTCTAACATTGTCGGCAAACCGGTTGCCAATATGCTGCTGCAGAAAGAACCGGGTGCAAACTCCACTGTTACAGTAGTTCATACAAGAACCAAGGATCTGGCCTCCCATTGTAAGCGCGCTGACATCCTCATAGTTGCCGCCGGTGTTCCCGGCCTGGTCAAGCCTGAATGGATCAAACCCGGTGCCTGTGTCATCGATGTTGGCGTCAATAGAGTCGGCGAAAAGATAAGCGAAAAGACCGGAAGAAAAGTAGCCATCCTGAAAGGTGATGTGGATTTTGAGGCGGCCAAGGAAATCGCCGGCTGGATCACCCCCGTGCCAGGGGGAGTTGGCCCCATGACCATCACCATGCTCATGAAAAATACACTCAATTCCTTGAAATTCAGGCTCGGAATCTCTTGATTCAAGAAAAGCTTGACGCTTAAAGTCAGGGCTTTTCAGGGAACAGGGTCAGACCTATATATCTCACTGATATAGTTTAAATTAATTCTAATTTCCACCTATTTCTGAAGGGCAAAGAGACGAGGGATAAGCTCGATCGGGATGGCTGAGATATTTTCGTCGATGTCATATTCATGTCGACCCGGGTAAACCACCCATAGATGCTCAAGTCCTAAGTCATCGATGGCAATGTGCATCGAGCGGCTTGAGCGGGGTGCATCTGCGTATTTGAATTCGAAACCGTACCGTTTGCCAGCGACGATGACCAGAAGATCAAGTTCAGCACCTGCATGGGTTGCCCAAAAATAAATGTCACGTGTTAGCAGCCCTCCGATTACCTGTTCCAAGCAAAAGCCTTCCCAAGATGAACCGAGTTTTGGATGTCCCTGCAGGTCTGCCAACGTATTTATTTGGAGCAGTGAATGGAGAATACCACTATCCCTGATGTAGATTTTTGGAGCTTTCACCTGACGTTTACGAACGTTTTCAAACCAGGGAGGAAGAATTCTAACCATATATGCACCTGCAAGAATATCGAGATATCGGCGGGCAGTCCTTTCTGAGGTGCCGAGTGACCGGGCGAAATGGGCTGCATTCCACACCTGCCCATGGTAGTGAGAAATCATGGTCCAGAACCGTCTCAGGGTTTCTGCGGGAATTGTGATTCCTAATTGAGGAATATCTCTTTCAAGGAATGTGCGGATAAAATTCTCACGCCAGGTCACGCTGGAAAGGCCGTCCTCAGCCAAAAAAGATCTGGGGAATCCACCCCTTATCCAGAGGCGGGAACGCTGTTTCGAGCCGACTTCCCTAAGATCGAATCCCGAAAGATCAATAAATCCGATGCGCCCGGCAAGAGATTCGGAAACTCCCTTGACCAATCCCGGTGAGGTGGAGCCCAATATAAGA
Organism: Thermodesulfobacteriota bacterium; assembly: GCA_034716155.1. Lineage (GTDB taxonomy): Bacteria > Desulfobacterota > Desulfomonilia > UBA1062 > UBA1062 > JAGGYK01. The sequence goes on along the minus strand of JAYEFR010000012.1, from coordinate 4,244 downwards.
AAACGGGCCGGGTTGGGGGAGCGGTCAGCCAGGACCCTGAGAAGTTCGAAGAGATCAGGAAGCCGTTGAATTTCATCTATGATGACCAATCCGGAGAGTTCCTCAAGGGTACTCATGGGCGCTGAGAGCCGCCGGAGATCGATGGGGTTTTCAAGGTCAAAATAAGTGCATGGTTCATGTTCTAAAATCATCCTGGCAAGAGTAGTCTTGCCGCATTGGCGCGGGCCCAGCAGGGCAGCGATTGGGTGGACCTTGAAGACAGAGGCGATTCGGTCGAGAGCATCGGGGCGGGGGATCATAGCCTAATTATAACATTGAAAAACATGATGTCAAGTAGGGATTTTCAAGGAATGTCCAGTTTCGAATAATGAGAAAATTGTGATTGTTAAATATCTTTCAGCTTATTTAACCTGAATAATTCGTGAATTATTCAGGTTAATTTATAAGGTAACATGATGATGTGATGTACATCACAAAGCAATAAAGGCATTTATCCTTACCGCCATATATGGAACAGGGCCAGACCTATGTATATTACTGATATAGCTTAAGTTAATTCTTAAGGAGGATCTGCGGAGACTCTGGAAACTACCTACCAGAAGCCAGGCTGAGAGGTTCCTCAATGACTGGATCCGTAAAGCTCTCAGCTCAGGGATAATACAGCTGGCCCATTTCGCCAGAAAGATGCGCAGGCATATAGCCGGTATACTTAACTACTTCTACTTCCCCATCTCCACTGCCAAGGTCGAGGGAATTAATAACCACATCAAGGTTATCAAACGCAGGGCCTATGGATACCGTGACCTGGATTACTTTATGCTAAAAATATACAACCTGCATACTAAAAAGTACGGATTACCGTGATGAACCTAAGTTTGGGGCCAAAACAGCCCCGTGTAGTATATGTTTCTTTCTTTTTCTTTCCGGAATATTCTGGAGTTCATGGTAACCACTGCATTCCCATTCTGATGGATGCTTGACAATCCCAGGGCTGCGTCATAGTTTAGATAAATTCCTCATATAAATGAAGATAATAAAATCTCTGGCTTTCTCCCCCCTTTTATGCTATAAGATTTCATATGAGAGAAAATACTCCGTTGGATTGCTTAGAAGTAAGGCCGATACTAGCAGAGGAAGTAAGCTTATGGGGAGAGTATGTAAAAGCATACCATTATCTTGGCTACAAAAGTATTCCTGGTAAATCTCTGCGTTACATTGCGACAATCGCAACTCAGTGGGTAGCACTTATCGGGTGGGGCTCACCGGCATTAAAGTGTAGTGTGCGAGACCGATTTATTGGTTGGGATTATGAGAAAAAATTAAAGAGGTTGCACCTTATCATAAACAATGTAAGATTCTTAATTTTACCCTGGATTCATATTTCAAACCTTGCGAGTAAAGTGCTATCACTTAATTTAAAAAGGATCAGTTGTGATTTTCAAAAGGTCTATGGTCATCCTGTATATTTAGCAGAGACATTTGTAGATGTCTCACGATATAGGGGTACATGTTACAAAGCAGCGAATTGGCGTTATGTTGGTCTAACCAGCGGCTATTCAAAGAGTGGGAATAAATACTACAGGACGAATCGGCCTAAGGCGGTATATTTGTATCCCATACAACGGAGAGCGAAAGAGCTATTAAGTGCTACTTTTATGCCTTATGATTTTAATTTAATAGCGAAGGAGAGGAAGATGATGGATAAGCTGAATCTACCAGTTGAAGGATTAATCGAGGAGATAAAGAGGGTAACAGATCCTCGGAAGGCGAGGGGGATAAGGCATCCTCTTCATACGGTATTAGGCATAGCGGTTTGTGCGGTGATGTTTGGTGCAAGAAGCTATCGTGGGATAGGCGATTGGGCGGCGGGGTTATCCAAAGAGAACATAAGGCGATTTGGGAGTAAACGGGGGAAGGCACCGAGCGAACCTACAATCAGGAGAGTTCTGCAACTGATTGATGTAGAGGAGTTCGATAGGAAAATTGGCATGTGGCTTCAAAGGCTGCAATCACCTGTAGGGAAAGCGATTGCGATGGATGGCAAAACTTTGCGCGGAAGTGGGGATGGGCAAGAGAGTCCTAAACATCTTCTCTCTGCGGTAGTACATAAGGAGGGAATAGTCAGTGCACAAAAGGATGTCTCAGAGAAAACAAATGAAATGACAAGGGTAAAACCTCTTTTTAAAGGATTGGATATAGAGCGCTCGGTAGTCACAGGCGATGCATTATTTACGCAGAGAGAGATAGCGAGATATATAGTGGAAGAGAAGAGAGCTGATTATTTGTTTAAGGTAAAGGAGAATCAGAGAGAGCCTCTTGAAGATATAAGGGCACTTGAATTAAAAAAAAACGCCAGCGTACAGCACGATAGAGAAAGCACACGGAAGGATTGAGGGGCGCACTATTTGGGCAAGTGATGATCTTAAGGGATATGTTTCGTTTCCTTATGCAGATCAATTCTTTTTGATTGAGAGGAAAGTTTATTACATGAATGGCAAAGAGTCTGAAGAGACAGCCTATGGGATTACAAGTCTTAGAAAAGAGGAAGCATCTGCGGAGAGATTGTTAGAGTTGAATCGTGGGCACTGGGAAATAGAGAATAGGGTTCACTATGTAAGAGATGTAACCTTTGATGAGGACAGGTCTCAAATCCGCAAAAGGAATGGTCCTCATATTATGGCAAGTTTGAGGAATTTAGTCATCAGTGTTTTTAGACTTTTGGGATTCAAATACATACCAGATGCTATAAGATATTTTACGATGCGATTGGAAGAAGCATTGCAGGTTCTTGGGATTTAACTTAATAAGAGATTGTTTTCAAACACTGAGGGCTGTGGTAGTCTAGAGAATCAATTCCTCGATAATATTGCTATCTACATTTTGTCTTTAAAAAGCATAAAAAGTGCCTCTCCACCTGTTCTTTTGTTCGCCCTTGTCTCTATTTTTCGATCTTAACACCAGTTTGTGCTAAGATGCTTTCTCCTGATATGAGATTAATTCCATATCTGTTCACCTGAATAGCGACTTTGACGGAGTCCTTCAAAATATGGCATGCAATATAGTAATTGTTAGCCATTTAAATTATTATGGAAACTTACATCTATTTTACAGACTTTGCCTTCCCTATTTGTGAATTCAAATTGAAAGAGGATGGCTTACGTCGCATAACAACCCATTTCCATGGTACGGGTTTCTTTATTGGCACAGAGGGGTATTTCCTGTCTGCAAAACACGTAATAAATAATCAAGACCTAAATAACTGTAGTTCAACTGTTAGTTATGGTGTCGTACTTGAGAGAAATGATAATGATAGGAGGCCACGATTCGCGAGAGACATAAAATACGTTGAAGAACATGAGAAGTATGATATAGTTCTTGGCAAGGTGGATTACAATCCTTCTCCTCTATTCAACTCGATTGGAAATGCTTACGGATGGACTGATGTACTTTGTTTTGGATACCCAGAAACTAAGAGTAGAAAAAATGAGGATATGTACACCTTGTGCCCGCAATTTTTAAAAGGATATGTTATTGGCCGATTACAAGAAGAGGATTTACCAAAACTCAGTATTCCTCCTGCTTACGAATTGAGTTTTCCAATACCTAAAGGTGTCAGTGGCGGACCTGTTTTTGTTGAGGGGCAGAAGACCCTACTCGGAATTGCCTTGATATCCCACGATTCGGTGCTGAGCAGATATGAAGACACCGAATTCATTAGTAATAGCGAGAAATACACAGAAAAGGTCGTAACGGTGACCCAATTTGGTATTGCTGCAAACCTCTACAAAATTCGCGACTGGAAACCTGCTATTTTAAAAGGGCGAAGTCTAATTGACTTATGTATAAATGGCTAACAAATCTCTTGCAGCCGACAGCTAGTCGCTATTCTTTTGGACTGGTGATATGTTTCTGTCTTTCGCTTGGCATACAGCCTATCTTCATCCCTATAAAGGAACCATGGAGGAATGGTATTATAGAGCGTTTTCAAAATGTCTTTGATAAGATGTTCTTTCGTGCACAGTATTTTGAGAGTTTTTCTTATCTTGTACAACAGGCCAGAGGATTTGAAACATTCCATAATCACAATCATCGTTACAGGACAATGGAAGGAAAAACTCCTGTAGAGAAAGTCTCTGGCGAGCTGAAGTATCTGCAAAAAGATTTTAGATTGCCGAAAAAAGTTTCCATTATTCCTGGCTATATTCACTTAATACGGTTTATCCGGAGCAGAAGGATTCTGGATT
>JAYEFR010000011.1:0-6217 GCA_034716155.1 Thermodesulfobacteriota bacterium | reverse complement strand
GGTCTGTTATTACATCTGGCCCGGAGTTACGTCTTCATCAATGTGGATTGCCTAAAAAGATGGCGATTGAGTTATTCAAGCCTTTTATATACCACAAGCTTGAGGAAAAGGGGTATGTAAGCACGATAAAGAGTGCGAAACGAATGGTAGAGACTGAGAGCCCTGAAGTTTGGGAGTCTCTTGCAGAGATAGTCACAGAGTATCCTGTTCTCTTAAACCGCGCACCCACCCTGCATAGACTTGGTATTCAGGCATTTGAGCCTGTCTTGATTGGAAGTAAGGCTATCCAGTTGCATCCCCTTGTGTGCCCTGCATTTAATGCGGATTTTGATGGCGACCAGATGGCTGTTCATGTACCTCTGAGCGTGGAGGCACAGGTAGAAGCCAGGGTACTTATGATGTCTACGAACAATATCCTTTCCCCAGCCAACGGAAAACCTGTCATTGTACCTACCCAGGATATAGTCTTGGGCGTTTACTATCTCACCAGGGAAAGACCTCATGCAAAAGGGGAAGGGATGATATTTTATGCCCCTGAAGAGGTTCGTTCTGCTTTGGATGCGGGTGTGGTATCAAAGCATGCCAGGATAAAGGTAAGGATGGATGGCAAATTGGCGGAGACAACAGTTGGGCGTGTGATATTTAGTGAGATAGTGCCTGATGAGATACCATTTGAGATGATAAACAAGCCTATGACAAAAAAGGCCTTAGCTGACTTGGTGGATATAAGCTTCAAGGTGGCGGGAGATAAAAAGACTGTACTCTTAGCAGATAGGGTTAAGGATTTAGGGTATAAGTATGCTACCTCTTCCGGTATATCTATTGGCATAGAAGATATGGTGATACCCGAGACCAAGCAGAAGTTTATAGATAAAGCCAAGAAGGAAGTTACCAATATCATCACACAGTATAATGAAGGGCTTATCACTGATGGAGAACGTTATAATAAGATTGTGGATATCTGGACAAAGGTTACGGATAACATTGCAACTGATATGATGGATGCTATCAAAAAGGATGTGACTGTAAGTCCGGATGGGACTACAGGTGAGGGTTCATCCTTCAATCCTTTATTCATGATGGCAGATTCCGGTGCAAGGGGGTCCGCACAACAGATAAGGCAGTTAGCAGGTATTCGTGGATTGATGGCCAAACCCTCGGGTGAAATTATTGAGACACCTATAGAATCTAATTTCAGAGAAGGTTTGGATGTATTGGAATATTTTATCTCCACACATGGAGCCAGGAAGGGGCTTGCAGATACAGCTTTGAAGACAGCAAATTCCGGGTATCTTACCAGACGCTTGGTAGATATAGCCCATGATGTGGTCATAACAGAAGAGGATTGCGGGGTTCTTGATGGGATAGAGATAGAGGCCTTAATCGAAGGGGGAGAGATAATTCAGACTGTGGGGGAAAGGGTCATTGGCAGGGTTGCATTAGATGACATAAGAGACCCCTACACAGGGGAGTTGATTATACCAGCTAATACAATGATTGGCGAAGAACATGTGGCAAAGATAAATGATGCCGGGATCGAAAGGGTTGTTATAAGGTCTGTGCTCACCTGCAGGGCAAAACATGGTGTGTGTGTAAAATGTTATGGTAAGGATCTTGCTCGTGGAAGGATGGTGAATATAGGAGAGGCAGTGGGGATTATCGCCGCTCAGTCTATTGGAGAGCCCGGTACTCAGCTCACCATGAGGACCTTCCATGTAGGGGGCACCGCTACAGTAATAGAGCAATCCAACATTCAGTTTAACCACCCGGGAATAGTTAGATACAAGGGTTTGAAGGTTACAAGGGGCAGGAATGATGAAATTGTAGCTATGAACCGCAATGGTATGGTTGTCTTGGAGGATGAAAAAGGGAGGGAGAGAGAATCATATCATATAGTGTATGGAGCAAAGATAATGGCGGAAGATGGCGCCAAGGTTAGCCCGGGGACATTGCTGGCCGAATGGGACCCATACACCACTCCTATCCTTGCGGATGTCTCCGGCAAGGTTAAATTTGGTGATGTGATAGCGGATATGACTGTACAAGAACAGATTGATAAGGTGACGGGATTAAGCCGTAGTGTAGTTATAGAACCTAAAGATCCGGAGTTGCGTCCCAGGGTATGGATTACAGATGATGAAGGAAAGACTGTTAAAATTCCCGGGACTAAGGCTCAGGCCAGATACTCTTTGCCTGTTGGCGCCAATATGTTTGTAAAAAGCGGGGATGATGTATATCCGGGAGACGCCTTGGCAAAGATTCCAAGGGGGACTACAAAGACCAGGGATATAACCGGGGGGCTGCCCAGGGTTGTAGAACTCTTCGAGGCAAGAAGGCCAAAGGAATGTGCTGCGGTAACAGAGATTGATGGAGAAATATCCTTTGGTAAGGATATGAAGGGCAAGCGCAGGGTTGTTGTTACACCGGAGGTGGGAGAGGCCAAAGAGTATATGATCCCTAAAACAAAACATATAGCCGTACATGAAGGTGACTATGTTCATTCAGGAGAACCCTTAATGGATGGTTCAGTAGATCCCCATGATATCTTGAAAATCAGGGGAGAAAAAGATCTGGCAAAGTATCTGGTGAATGAAGTTCAGGAGGTATACAGACTTCAGGGTGTGAGGATAAATGACAAACATATTGAGGTAATTGTAAGGCAGATGCTAAAACGGGTTATGATAAGAGATGCTGGGGACACTAATTTTATTGAGGGCGAATTTGCAGAAAAGCTAATGTTTAATGAGGAGAATGAACGTGTGGTAGTTGCAGGCGGGAACCCGTCCATTGCCACGCCACATTTGTTAGGGATTACAAAGGCAAGTTTGAATACGGAAAGCTTTATCTCAGCCGCATCTTTCCAGGAGACCACAAGGGTTCTAACAGAGGCCAGTATTGAAGGAAAGGTGGATCACCTTAAAGGGCTCAAAGAGAATGTTATAATGGGCAGGCTTGTGCCGGCAGGCACAGGATTTTCTATATACAAGAAAAGCAATTTCCTTATTGAGGATGATTCGCCGGGAGATGAAATTTTATAGAAAAGTTCTTGACAGAAAAGGCAAGCGTTGCTAGATAACGGCCTCTTTTAGTTTTAGTAGGAAGATGAAAAGATAAATAGGCAAATATAATAATAAGGGAAAAAGTATGCCGACATTGAATCAGTTAGTGAGAAAAGGAAGGCAGGAGGTTAAAAAGAAGAAGAAAACCCCAGCCCTTCAGGAATCCCCGCAAAAGAGAGGGGTATGTGTGCGTGTATATACCACAACTCCTAAGAAACCCAACTCTGCCTTGAGAAAGGTTGCCAGAGTAAGGTTGTCTAACGGGTATGAGGTTACATCTTATATACCAGGGGAAGGGCATGACCTTCAGGAACACTCGGTGGTGTTAATACGTGGAGGTCGTGTTAAGGATTTGCCCGGTGTAAGATATCATGTAATCCGTGGCGTGATGGATGCCGGGGGTGTTGATGACCGTCGGAAGGGCAGGTCTAAATATGGGGCCAAGAGGCCGAAGTAGCAGGGGATTAAGAGATGCCAAGGAAAAAGAGGGGTAGTCTTAAAAGGGATATAGCACCGGATCCCAAGTATAGGGATAAAATGGTAAGTAAATTTATAAATTATATAATGCTTGAGGGCAAAAAATCCAGGGCGGAGCAGACATTTTATAAGGCCCTCGATATAATCGGATCAAAGACCGGGGAGGATTCGTTAGATATTTTCAATAAAGCCTTTGAAAATGTGAAACCATCAATAGAGGTGCGCTCCAGACGGGTAGGTGGGGCCACATATCAGGTACCTACAGAGGTCAGGCCTGACAGGAGATATATTCTTGCAAGACGTTGGATTATAAACGCAGCTAGAGCCAGGAGTGAAAAAATAATGAGTGAGAGATTGGCCCTTGAGCTTCTGGATGCATATAACAATAGGGGGAGCGCTATTAAGAAGAAGGAAGACACTCATAAGATGGCGGAGGCAAATAAGGCCTTTGCCCATTATCGTTGGTGATAAAAGAGGTAAGGATAGGTTTGGAAAGACAAAATTCCATAGGACAGATTAGAAATATTGGTATTATGGCCCATATAGACGCGGGCAAGACCACTACTACAGAGAGGGCATTGTATTATACGGGTCTTACACACAGAATGGGGGAAGTCCATGATGGGGAGGCTACCATGGACTGGATGCAGCAAGAAAAGGAAAGAGGTATTACTATTACATCAGCCGCCACTACATGTTCCTGGAATGATCACCTGATAAATATTATTGATACCCCGGGTCATGTGGACTTTACTATAGAGGTTGAAAGAAGTTTACGGGTTTTAGATGGGGCTATTGGTATCTTTTGTGCTGTGGGAGGTGTTCAACCCCAGTCAGAAGCAGTTTGGCGACAGGCAGATCATTACAAGGTTCCCAGGATATCCTTTATCAATAAAATGGATAGAATGGGGGCGGATTTTCACCACGTCTTGGCCCAACTAAGGGATAAACTTGGAGCACGTCCCGTCCCATTACAGATACCTCTTGGCAAAGAGGACAAATTTGCCGGTGTTATAGATTTAATAAAGATGAAGGCCGTAGTGTTTGATGAGTCATCGAATGGGGCTGAATTTAGTTGTATTCCCATACCAGATGAATATTTGAGTATAGCTCATAAATATAGGGATATCTTGCTTGAAGGACTCTCTGATATAGATGACAATCTTATGGAGATCTACCTCAGTGGGGCTCATATCGATGAACAATTTATTAAAGATATCATAAGAAGAGGGACTATCGAGCGTAGCCTTACGCCGGTTCTCTGTGGCAGTGCATTTAAGAATAAGGGCATACAGCCCCTTTTAGATGCCATAGTTGATTATTTGCCATCTCCTAAGGATGTAGGCGGTGTCAAGGGTAAAACACCGGACAGGGGGGGCGATGACATAAGAATGCCAACGGATGATGAGGCGTTTTCAGCCCTTGCCTTTAAGGTAATGAATGATCCATATGTGGGGCAGCTCACGTTCGTCAGGGTATATTCCGGCGTTTTACATAGCGGCGATGTGATATACAACAGTAATAATTTAAAGAAAGAGCGCATAGGCAGGCTTGTTCGGATGTATGCCAATAAACGCGAGGATGTTGACGCTATCTACGCTGGGGATATTGCAGCTATCTTAGGGTTAAAGAATACTGTAACAGGACAGACTCTGAGTGATCATAAAAGCCCTATTGTATTAGAGTCTATGGATTTTCCTGATCCTGTTATATCTATTGCTATAGAACCAAAGTCTAAGGCGGATCATGAACGACTAGGCATGGCACTGTCAAGGCTGGCCATCGAAGATCCTTCATTTAAGGTTTATAGTGATACAGACACCGGGGATACACTTATATCCGGAATGGGAGAGCTTCACTTAGAGGTCATTGTAGATAGACTTATTCGGGAATTTAATGTAGAGGCAAATATTGGCACTCCCCAGGTTGCCTATAAGGAGACTATTACAAGGGGAGCTGATGTAAATGTCAAGTATGCAAAACAGACAGGCGGTCATGGTCAGTATGCCCATGTAGTGTTAAAGATAGAGCCTATGGCCGCAGGCTCTGGGTTTGAGTTTGTTAATAGGATAACAGGGGGAGATATCCCCAGGGAATATATACCTGCAGTGAGAAAGGGCATTGAAGCTGCTGCGGCGCTTGGTACTGTTGCAGGATATCCAGTGGTGGATGTAAGGGCGGTACTCTATGATGGGTCTTATCATGAGGTGGATTCATCGGAGTTGGCATTTAAGGTTGCAGGTGCTATAGCCTTTAAGGATGCCCTAAAAAAGGCCTCTCCCATATTATTAGAGCCCATTATGGATGTAGAGGTTGTAAGCCCGGAAGTATATATAGGGAACATTATAAGCGATATATCATCGCGTAGAGGTAAAATTTTAGGTATGGATACCCATGGAGATGTGCGTGTGGTAGCTGCCCAGGTTCCGCTGGCCGAGATGTTTGGTTATGCTACCATTCTACGGTCTATATCCCAGGGTAGGGCTACGTATACGATGCAGGTTTCGTATTACGAGCATGTGCCCGTGAATATATCAGAAAATCTAAAGGTTTTAAGAGGGAGGAGATAGGAGATGGCGAAGGCCAAGTTTGAGAGGAAGAAGCCTCATTTGAATGTGGGGACGATAGGGCATATAGATCATGGAAAGACGACGCTCACTGCGGCGATTACGAAGCATTTA
>JAYEFR010000010.1:0-28980 GCA_034716155.1 Thermodesulfobacteriota bacterium | reverse complement strand
AACAGTAAATAGTAAAAAAAGTGTTGGATTTTGAGTTTTGGGTGTTGGGTGATTAGGAATAGTCGTGAGTCGTGAGTCGAAAAGACAAAAAATGGTTTTATGTGAACAGTAGGGGCCTCCCTCATCGGGCTTTGCGTAATACCCATATTGTCATTGCGGAACATAATATCCACTATGTCATTGCGAGGAGCTTAAGCGACGAAGCAATCTCAAAACGCCTGCAGAAAATGGGATTGCCGCGTCGGCCTGCGGCCTCCTCGCAATGACAGTAGGGGCCTTTTGCCCTCATCGGCCCGCTTAGAGAAAATATGCCCTGCAACGTATTGGTAATGCTCATCAGCTCGTTTAAGGGGAATGTGCCCTACATTGCTGTAGAAAAGGCCTTTATTTCTCTCGACTCTCGACTCCTGACTCTCGACTCTCGACTGAGTATATCTTATATGTGTGGCCTCCAACCTTTAGTACAACATCCCCTGTCTCATCCTCTTCCATCTTTAATGCAAGGTCATAATATGCAACCCTGGAAAACCTCACCTTCATACCATCAGCCAATCTAGTATATAATACATTATTATCACCAACCCATATCTTGGACGGATCCAGTTTATAAACCTTGGAGCTGTTTAGCGTTATATAGTAGCCATGTTCGGCATCGCCGGAAACCGAGGTTATCACAAACGGGGTATCCTCTACATCCACATAACAGACCTCAGGTTTTATCACGATCCTGTATCTTCCATGCTCATCCTTTTCTAAGGCGGAGTAAAACGTATTTAATATATATGGGTGAGCGATCTCGCTACCCTCATAAAACCAGCGGCCATCTTTATCTATGTGTATTCTGCAGCTTTGTGTTATGTCCCTTAAGTTCTCCATAGACAGAATCTCCTTATATTAACATCCCCCTGCCCCCTTCAAAGGGGGACTTTGCTTGAACACCCTTCAAAGAAGGACCTTGCTCTGCTCCTTTCAAAGAAGGACTTTGCCCTAACCCACTTCAAAGGGAGAATGAATTTTCTTAATAGATAAAGTGATATTCTTTGTCCTAAAATGTCAAATGTCAAGCCCTACCCCTTAATGTTCAATAGCTCTGCTTGAACTTGCCAATATCTTGTGGTATTCCATAAAAATGCACGGAATGGGGCATGCAGTCTTGATGCTGGACAGGAAAGATATCTCTTACCTAAGATTTATTATAGAAGGTTATGATGGGTTGGGGGTGGCAAGTACTATAGACCCACATATCGCCAGTGTCTGCCTAAGATACCCTTTAAGCCGACAGGATACGATTAAGGCCCTGATTGCGGCGCTATATAAAGAGAAGATTATAAAGGAGGTAAGATGGAATGAACAATGCTAAGCTTAGAAAAATAATATTACTTTTTATGTGCGCGGCCTTTCTTATGGCAATGACCAATATGGGAAATACCCGCGAACCTTCAAGTGTCAGCTCTGCATTTGATGCCAGGATTATAGATGTGTCTAACAATACGGTTGATATTACATCTGTGAATATAGATGGTAAGGCCTCCTTTACGGGATACCTGGGAAAAGGTAAAGTCAATATACCTTTTGAGAATATATCTTATATTGAGATCTCAAAAACCCTGGCAAATGTCATCTTGAAAGATAGCAAGGATACCTACAAACTCACGGTCAACAGCCTTTCAAGGGTATATGGAAATACTACTTTTGGAAGGTATCAAATCGCCCTTAAGGACATAAAAAGGATAGAGATTATTAAGGCAAAACAGTGAGCGCTCTGGATTTAGGTATTTATCTTGTCTTATGTATATTCATGTTCCTTGGCTTTTTTAAGGGTTTTATCAGGGGGATATCTTCACTTGTTGCGCTTATAGCAGGCCTAATCCTCGCAAAAAGATATTATATGATTGCATCAAATATACTGGCCTCACTTCATATACCGGATTCCAAAGGGGTGTTAGGTTACATATGCATTTTCCTGGTCTTTTATATAGGCGTTAAGATAGTAGCCTATCTATTATACAGATTCTCACGAATATCCGGCCTGTCTCCTATGGATAGGATATTAGGTGGTGCGATAGGACTGGTTAAGGGTGGCATTCTGGCAATTATTGTTATTACTCTGCTACAGGTTGCGCTCCCTAAAGATAGCGCCTTACTCAAGCGATCTACAATATTACCCTATTCAAACAAGGCCGTTTCATATACCAGGGATATCCTGCCAAAAGAGATTTCTAATAAAGTAAAAACATCAATAACAAAATATCAACATGATCTGAAAAAGCATTAGTATTGACGATAATGACGTGCTGTTAATCTTTTTGCGAGTTCATTGATATTACGTACTGGTATCTTCTTCATCTTCAGTATTCTCTTCTAATACAATATCTTCCATGTCCAGGACATATCCCCCGCTGTTGTCCTGAAGGGTATCAATAGCATCTCTCTCTTCCGTGAGAGCTTTTGCCTCCCCTTTCGGTTTCCCTAATACCCTTCTCTTTCTTCGTTTTAGATCCCTCCTGTTTTCTTCGTTTATCTGCCTTTCTCCACATCTGGGACAGATCACCTCCGGCTTATTGAGGTCATAAAACTTACACCCACATCTATAACACTTATGCCTTTCCCCGAACTCACTCACAATGATCTCCTTGCTTTCCCCTTTTGGCCTCCCGCCTTTTTGGTACGTATATAGATATCGACTTTGCTAGTCAATCCCTGAAATAAAATCTTTATGCTGTATGCTTCACAACAAGTTGCATTCAATCAGATACTTATCTAATTTGTCATTGCGAGCGTAGTGAAGCAATCTAAGGGCTGAGATTGCCATGTCGCTAAAGCTCCTCGCAATGACTTGATTGCAACTTGGTATCAGGCCATCCAAAGAGAATAGATAAAAGGAAATATCCATATCCCTATATTGGCCAGCACGTGGATTATATATGAGGGCCAGATGTTGTCCCGCCACTCAAAGATTACAGCGAAAACTATACCTCCTATAAGCTGGACAAGGTGGATGTGGCCGTGCATAGATGCAAATAAGAAAGAAGATATCAACACTGCAAGGGCTATGGGCAGCCTCTTCCTTATCCATGCATAGACCAGCCCTCTAAAAAACAACTCCTCTACAAATGGCGCAAAGATACATGCTACACAAAAAAATATTGCGGGTTTGCCCGCTCCACCAAAGGCGGGCCGACGCGCCAGCAGGTTGGAGATCAATCCTCTTTCCATAAAAATTCCGGCTATGCCGTCTGCGGTAAAGACGGAGGCACCAAATAAAATCGCAACCCCTAAACCTATCAGCACCTCTTTTTTATAAGATCCGGCGCGGATTCCACAGAGATCAAAGGCAAAGGCCATAATCACACACATCTCAATGGCCCTGGCCAGAAAGGTATACACCAAGGCCTCTATATGAATCAAAGGATAGGCCAGACGAAGGACAAGCTCTATCACTGCAACTGCAATAATAACAATAAGTCTTCTATCCATATCTAAATTTTAATATACCAGATTTATTCTATATGTAGAATAGATGATTGTAAATCTAGTGCTGATAGGATTTTATATGAAAATAGGGGTCAGGGATCAAGGGCCAGGGGGGGCCCAATAACATCCCCCTGGCCCCCTTCAAAGGGGGAATTAAAGGGGGAATCTGTCCGTGCAGATTAAGGAATAGGGGGGTTCTTGAGATATACCTTCTATCGCGATTTGCTAATACATCCTTTTAGCGGAGCTTAAAGGGGAATCGCTCCCTCCTGTTTGAGCCTGCCTTTAGGCAGGCGAGTTAGGGAGCGCCCGTAAGCAAGCCAAAAGGATGTATCAAAGAGCGATACAGGCAAGCGAGAGATCCCCTCATCCCGAGAATATTTTCATCCTTGGTTGTACCTGCCTTGCAAACATGAGGGTTTATATACATAATAACTCTGATATACCAAGAACAAGATTTGCCATAAACCTCAAAGATCTGCCAGGATCCTCTTTTGGGTGAATGACCTCTTCTTTATTGACTTTAGTATTTATAATCTGGTTAAGTTGTCTTCATGAAAAGGGTAATCATCGGCACTTCAGGTCATGTCGATCATGGCAAAACATCTCTTATTAAGGCCCTTACAGGTGTAGACTGCGATCGTCTTAAGGAAGAAAAACAACGAGGACTCACCATAGAGCTGGGATTTACATCATTAGAATTGCCTTGTGGCGCCAGGTTGGGAATAGTGGATGTCCCGGGTCATAAAAGGTTTCTCAAACATATGCTATCAGGTGCATCCGGTATAGATCTTATGCTTCTTGTAGTAGCTGCTGATGAAGGGGTTATGCCTCAGACAATAGAACACACCTTAATCTGCGAACTCCTGGGCGTAAATAAAGGGATAGTTGCACTTACCAAGATTGACCTTGCCTCTCAAGAATTGATAGAGATCGCCACAAGTGAAGTAAGAGAATTTTTATCCACTACGCCTTTTAAAGGCTCACCTATAGTTCAGGTAAGTTCTGTTACGGGCCAGGGGATAGAGACATTGATAAATACTATTGAAGAAAACCTCCCCTCTGTGAAAGAAAAGGAGGCTTCAGGCATACCTGTCTTGCCCATAGACAGGGCCTTTACCATAAAAGGTTTTGGGACTGTTGTCACAGGCACGCTTTCAAGGGGAAAGTTTGTAGAAGGGCAGGATGTTGAGGCGCTCCCCAGTGGTATTCAGGCAAAGATAAGGGGCCTTCAGGTGCATTCCAGAGAAGTTAACGTTGCCCTCGCCGGCATGAGGACTGCGGTAAATCTTTCCGGTGTAAGCAATCAATCGATTCTTAGGGGCCAGTGGCTGGTCTCCCGCGGCAGATTCAAGCCTACCAGGGTGATTGATGCCAAAATTACGCTTAAAAAAAGACCCAAAAAAGGGGGAATAAGGCTATACATTGGTACTGCAGAGACTATGGGGGTTATGAATGTATACAGTGTGAAAGGTAGTGATGTTGCAAGAATAAGGCTCAAGGATAAAATCTTGGCATCCTTTGGAGATAGATTTATCTTGAGAGAAGTCTCACAGGCACCAACTATAGGTGGAGGTGTCGTATTAAACCCTTGTCCGAGGAGAAGATTTTCTGAAGAAGTGATAAAAGACCTTTTATCTGATAACTGGGATAAGAAAATACTTGGTGTTGTAAAAGATGCCGGGATAAAAGGTATATCCAAGGCTGAGATCTTCTCAATATTTCCTGAAGCAGACTCAAAATTGGAGGAAGCAATCGGTTCTTTACTGTCTAAGGGAGAGATTGTACGCTTCGATACAAAAAACGATATCTTTGCAAGTTGTATCTATCCGGCAAAGCTTAAAAAAACCATAAAGAAGGTTGTCAGCGCATTTCACGATAAACATCCAAGCTCCCCTGGTATCTCCAAGGAACATCTCCGCTCTTCCATTGCAGATAATATCCCTCAAAAATTATTCCATCGTGTGTTTTCAGACCTCGTAAAAAAAGGAGATCTTGAAGATGGTGGCCCTAGTATAAAGATAAAAGGGTTCACTCCCGCATTAGTACATACCCTGGAGGATTTGAGTAATAAGGTGTACGATGCCCTGTCCAGATCCGGTCTTGAACCCTCCGGTGTGGAGTTTATCGCCTCGACCCTTGGAGCAGATACCAAAGACGTCTACGAAGTTCTTGGATTCATGGTTAGAGACTCTAAGGTGGTAAAAATAAAGGAGAATATATATCTTACAGATAAATTTGCAGATGAGTTAAAAACAAAGGTGAAAAGATTCCTGATAAAAAATCAAACCCTAAGCCCTGCAGACATGAAGGCCATAATCGGAGTAAGCAGAAAGTATGCTATACCCTACCTGGAATATCTGGATCGTATTCGTTTCACCCTGCGTGTGGGTAATGAGCGCAAACTGGCCCTGCAAGGGGGAGATGCTTAATTTTTGTAACTACTCAGGTGTTTAGGTTGAAGGCTAAAGGCTGAAGACTACCCACCCGAGTAGTTACTAATTTTCTTATTCTTTACATGCCTTAGATATCAATTCGTTGATTTCTTCATCTTTGGCTATGTCAGGCCATAAAGCCTGCACTTGCCTAAAACGTGCACAGGCGGCCTTATAATTATGCTTTTTCAAATAAAATTTTCCTATATAGATATAGTGCTTAGCCATTATCAACTCAGCTTCCTTTAATTTTGAAGACGCATCATCTCCATAGGGTGAGTTTGGGTACCTTGCAAGTAATTCCTTAAATGTATTTATTGCCTTTGCTGTCTGGCTCTGATCTCTATCATAGGTACTCATCTGGTTAAAGTGGCACATACCGATCCGGTAAAGGCAGTAGCCAGCATCCGGGTCGGTAGGATAGAGCAGCATAAATTCCTTATAATTTCCCAGGCCGGACTCATATTCCTTATGATCAAAATAGGTGTCGGCTATAGCCAATAGCGACTTTCCGGCCAATTCATGCGCAGGATAAATGGTCCGCACCTTCATAAAGGCATCTACAGCCTTTTCCATTGTCCCTTTAGAGGCCAACTCTTGGGCTTCATTGAACAAATCCAGGGGGGATTTCTCCTGTGGAATCTTATGTGCGCAGCCGACCAAAACACACATCAAGATTAATACCAATAATTTTCGCTTCATAATATGACCTTCATAACACAAAGGAGTTTGGGTTGAAAACAGTGAATAGTAAATAAATAGTAAAAAGGTTTGGGTGTTGGGTGATTAAGAATAGTCGAGAGGCAAAAAAAAGTTTTAGCTTCACGATTACCACTAGATTCAACTGATTTTTAAGAGGTCAAAAGACAGAGAAGTGATAATAATTGTCGGCAATGGATTTCTTGATGAGTATCTTATTGATAGATTTTCAAGAGGTTTTTTAAATCTTGAGTAATCTTGAAGAAATCGAGAGGCAAAAAAAATTTCAGCTCCGCTTTTTACCTCACGATTTAACAAATTTTATACACAAAAGAAGCCAGGAGTCAGAATCCAGGAGATTTTACGCAACCATTTTGGGGCATATCTAATAGGGCGCTACCTCTATGAGGTTTGAATCTTTTACAGTAAGTACAAACATCACCTTGTCAACAGACCCATCGGGATTAAATGAGGTGGCCCCTGTGACCCCCGGATAATCCTTTAGAGAACAGATCTTCTCCCTCAAGCTATTCCTGGTAAGCAGCTCCTGGAGTAGATTTTGAAGTATGGTGGTTGTATCATATGCGCTGGCCTCCCATATAGATGGGTTATAATCAAATGTGTAGTAAAACGAATCGATAAAATCCTGAACACAACCAAGCCTGCTATTTAAAAAGAATCCGCTCACGAAGACGGCATCTTCTACATGCTTACCACCTATATTTATAAAATCCTGAGTATCCCAAAGGCTGGGGCCGAAAAGTCTTATCCCTTCTATATCATAATATGCGAGGTGCGAGGCTATCATAGCTGCATTCATGCCTGTATCAGGGATAAGCAGCGCCTCAAAATCAGGGGCTTCATCTTCTGGTACGAGAGTCCTCATCTCTTCTTTAAAATCAGTCTTATCTGGTGAATATCCTACCATCTTTACCACATCTATCCCATAACCCCACGCCATATCCTTAAAGGTAGAGGTAAAAACTGTACCAAAATGATCTGTTGGATATAATATAGCAATTCTGTCTATATTCATACTACTTGCAACATTTAAAATGGCCTTTGCCTGGATATTTGTAGAGATAAAATTTCTAAAACAAAAAGAACCATCTACAGGCGGAAGGTCTGCCTGGGTAAACACTATAGCAGGAATCCCCTTTTGTTGTACGAGATTACATGTAATCCTGCATGCCTTTTCCCCTACCGGGCCTATAATAGCTATTACATTCTCATTTTCATCAAGATCTTCTATTAATGAAGGTATCTTTGTTTCATCCTCGCCATAATCCTTTATCACAAAGCAGATGTTATGCTGCTTTCCAGCCACTGATGGGCTGAAGACATTGGCAGCAAGTTCTATCCCTTTAAGAATTTTTTGCCCAACTGCCTGCCATTTGCCGCTCAAAGGTAACATTACCCCAATAGTGTTTATACAGGTGCCTCCGTCTCCCTTTAAGCCTGAACTCCTCATTTCTGTATCATTGGCCAGGGGCCGACCACCTTTCTTTTGCAGATAAAGCTTGGTCTTCTGTGAGATCACGACTTCCATAAGTTTGGGATCCATATCCCCGGCTTCCAGACGATTTAATGCCTCCATGTCTCTGATATCTTTGATTATTGTTGTCCATAGAGAATCCAGCAGTGCTTGGGTGTGTATATCTGCTGTGTGATACAAAATGGGAATTATGCCTAGGGCATCTATAGCTCGGCCAGCCTCAATATATGCATTTATAAGCCTAAGGCCTAACCTGGTCCACATGGGGCCTGGTCCGGATGTCTGAAGATCTCTAAGGAGATGCTCTGCCTTTTTGTACTTCCCCCCTTTAATATAATTTAGGAATAGATGCTCTTTTACCTCCTTTGCAAGAGGAGAAGCCGGATAGAGTTTAATAAACCTTTCAAAAAGGGCGGTGGCCTTAATAGGGTCTGTTTTATCCTTAATAACAGAAGCGTTAAAAAGGGCCTCCTGGGCTAACTCATGGTGGGGATATGCTTTAGTTAAATACATAAAGGTGTTGTAGGCCCCTCTCAAGTCCCCGGAATTCTGAAGATCAATTCCTTTTGCAAATACCGCATCAGGCCCTCCATGATCCACCTTGGGCGGGGCTGTAGTGTAAGAAGCGCATCCAACAAAAAGGCTGGATACAGCAATAATCAAAAAACATGTTTTAGCTACACGCATCATAATATCCCTGGAAGATTTTATTATATAAGGCCTCATGTTAAGTCAACAAGATACTATAATTCAAGGATAGAGGCCATAAGCTTGTCAACCGGCAGATAAATATACTCCATTACATAATACCACGATAAAACCCACCATCTATCTGTAGAGATGTCCCCGTAATATAAGATGCATTTTCTGATGCCAAAAATGCCACTAGAGACCCAAATTCCTCCGGGGCACCAAGCCTTTTAAAAGGGATCTCTCTTTCCCACCCGGCTATTACATCTTCTGGGTTCCCACCCTTTTCCTCTGCTATGGAAGATGCCAGATTAGAAACCCTGTCCGTGAGAAAATAGCCGGGACATATGTTGTTTACTGTTATATTGTATGGAGCCAATTCTTTACTTAAAGTCTTGGCAAGGCCTATAACCCCACACCTTATGGTATTAGAAATAATAAGGTCATCGATAGGCTGCTTCACTGCTACAGAGGCCATATTTATTATACGTCCCCATCTTTTTGCCTTCATACTGGGAAGTGCAGTCTTTGTCATCTCAATCGTACTGAGCAAATTCAACCGAAAGCCATATTCCCACATATCAGGATCTATTTCCTCAAAGGCCATAGGCGGCGGACCCCCTGCATTGTTAACGATGATATCCACGCCCCCAAGCCTATCTATAGCATCCATCACAAATGCACGGGCCTGGGTTGGATTACTGACATCAGCCTTTGTCGTCATAACCTCAATGCCCTGAGTTTGCATCTTACCAGCTGCCTTTAAAAGGTGTGCCTCGTCTCTGGAGCAAATCGCCAATATGGCCCCCTCTGCTCCAAGTGCCTTGGCCGCAGCAAAACCAAGACCCTGACTTGCACCAGCCACAAGCGC
This sequence comes from Thermodesulfobacteriota bacterium, assembly GCA_034716155.1. Taxonomy (GTDB): domain Bacteria; phylum Desulfobacterota; class Desulfomonilia; order UBA1062; family UBA1062; genus JAGGYK01. The sequence continues at coordinate 19,316 of JAYEFR010000010.1, read as the reverse complement.
AATCTTGCCTTTTAGACCCAGATCCATATTGCTATCCCCCCCATCATACAAGAATGTCTGTCCTGTTAGAGATACCAAAGAGTACGGGCCGTATCAAGACTTTTAAATCCGAAAATGCCTTGGTTAGTGCCATAAGATTCCTGTCCCCCCTATCTGAATCAACGGATTGCCCTCCTTTAAACTCTTTATTTTCTTGACTGAATTTTTCTTGGAGAGATATACTATCTTTTAGATAAAAAATAGTAACAGGGAGGCTCTATGAAACGGGATCTCGATATGATGGGATCAAAAAACTACGATATCGCTATAATAGGGGGAGGCATTACAGGTGCATGTACAGCATGGGATGCCTCGCTCAGGGGGCTTAAAGTGGCGCTGGTAGACAAGGGTGACTTCTCATCAGGAACCAGTTCAGCTACATCCAAATTAATCCATGGTGGTCTGAGATACTTGAAAAAGATGGAGGTGGGTCTTGTAAGAGAGTCCCTTCAAGAAAGACGTATTATGGAGATAATCGCTCCGCACCTTGTATATCCCTTGCCATTCGTATTCCCTGCATATGGCTGGGGGTTAAGAGGGCTGCCTGCCATTACATCTGCCATGGTCTTATATGACACCCTTGCTTACGACAAAAAATGGCTAGACGATGATGACAAGAAGATCCCGAGCCACGAAAAGCTCTCCACCAAGGCAACCATTGAGGCAGAACCAGGTTTAGATCCTAAGGGGGTAAAGGGCTCTGTTATCTACTATGACTGTCAGATGTATTCACCTGAGAGGCTTGTCTTGGAGTTTATCCTTTCTGCAGATGAATATGGTGCTGATATAGCCAACTATGCAGAGTTTGAAAAATTCATTATGAAAGGGGATACTGTAGAAGGCATACATGTAAGAGATGTCCTTACAGATAAGGAATATGATATAAAAGCTAACGTCACAATCAATGCCGCAGGGCCATGGGCAGATTATATCTTAGGCTTCCTTCATAACAGATCGCGCTGGGGTCTTGTCCGTTCTAAAGGGATACACATTCTTACCAGGCTTATTACAAAGGACCACGGGGTAACTCTTCAGACACCAGGGGGCAGGCACTTCTTTGCTATTCCATGGAGGGGACACAGCCTCATAGGCACTACAGATGTGGTATACAAGGGGGACCCTGATGATTGCGGGGTTACAGAGTCTGATATAACGGAATTCATAAATGAGATAAACCCGGTATATCCTTCAGCCAAGCTCACAATGGATGATGTCTTGTATGCATATGCAGGTCTGCGCCCTATTGTAGAAAAGGATACAAGCGTAGAGATAGATGTCTATGACGCATCAAGAAAGTATGAAATCTATGACCACGAGAAAGATGATGGGATAAAGGGTTTCATGACAGCTGTTGGCGGTAAATATACTACATCGAGAAATCTTGCCGAAAAATTGGTGGAGTTGGCTTGCGAAAAGCTGAATAAAGAGATTAAGCCATGCCTTACACATACAACTCCTCTTTATGGGGGGGAAATCGGCAGATATGCAAGTTTTGTGGGCAGGGCAAAGAAGACAAGGCCCCAAAAGATAAGTGATGCTACAATAGATGTGCTGTGCCGCAACTACGGATCCAGATATCCTGATGTGTTGGCTATAGCAGGTGAAAATAAGAAACATAAAAAGCTTATATGCGACAGGTATCCTGATATTATGGCCGAGGTGATATATGCTGTACGTACAGAGGGGGCGATGAGGCTTTCTGATGTCCTTTTCAGGCGTACCGGTCTTTGTACGCTTGGCAACCCAGATGATGATACTATAGAAAAGGTGGCAGATGTAATGGCAGGTGAGCTTAAATGGGACAAAAAAAGAAAGAATATGGAAATAGATCATGCCCTTAGTAAATTTGCACTGTCAAAGGAATAGCAGGCAGAAACAGATTATAACCTTTATGATTTTTATGCCATGAGAGGAAAAAATGTCCTCCTGATAAACCCGTGGATTTACGATTTCGCAGCCTATGACATGTGGGCCCGCCCACTTGGTCTTTTGTATATAGGTGGCATCCTCAGAAAAAACGGCTTCAATCTCCATTTTATAGATTGCCTAAGCGCTAGCCACCCGCATATGAAAGACAAGAAACCAAAGAGAAAACCCGGAGGCGACGGCAAATTCTATAAAGAAATCATACCCAAACCAAAGCCGCTTACAGATATACCAAGAAAGTATAGCAGGTACGGGATAACACCTGAGGCATTCCGGGCCGATCTTTCAATGGTAGCCTATCAATGCCGGATTGATGTGGTGCTTATCACATCCATGATGACATACTGGTATCCGGGTGTATTTGATGCCATAAAGATAGTAAACGAGATGCTGCCAGGCGTGCCTGTGGTGCTTGGGGGTATATATGCAACGCTATGCAACACGCATGCAAAGAAATTTTCCGGCGCTGATTACATTATCACCCACGAAGGCGAGGTGGATATCTTAAGATTGTTAGCCAAGCTTTTGAATATCAATCCAATATTTGTCCCGGAAACAGGCGACCTCGATTCATATCCATATCCATGCTTTGACCTGCAACCGGATCTAAGATATGTCTGCATCCAGACATCCAGAGGTTGTCCTTTTAGATGCACATATTGTGCATCACACATATTAACAAGATATATGTGCAGGAGAGGTCCTGTAAAGGTGGCAGACGAGATCGAGTTTTGGAACAAAGACTTCCATGTGGAAAATTTTGCATTTTACGATGACGCCCTGCTCTTAGGCCCTGAAGGCTTTACAATAAAGATGCTGCAAGAAATTATAAACAGAGATCTGAACTGCAAGTTCTATTGCCCCAATGGGCTTCATGCAAGGGCTATTGATAAAGAGATAGCAAAGCTCATGAAGGATGCTGGGTTTGCTGGTGTTTGTCTTGGTTTCGAGACATCTGATGCAAAAAGACAGATGGAAACAGGTGCAAAGATCACTACTGGTGAGCTTATCAATTCAATTGATTGTCTCCATCTGGCAGGTTATAGGCCACAAGATATACGGATTTACATACTCTGCGGCCTGCCGTATCAGGATGCTGATGATATAAGAAAGGGCATAGATATCGTAAAATCATGTGGAGCAAGACCTGTCATAGCTGAATATTCACCAATACCAGATACAGGGCTCTGGGAAGATGCCCTCAAGGTAAGCCCATATCCTATTGACAGAGAGCCGCTATTTCAAAACAATACCCTGCTGCCATGCCGGTGGGAGGGGCTTACCTATGAGATGTACCAACAATTGAAGGCGGAATCCAGGTTATAAGGGGTTAAGATCTTGACTTTATGTATATGACCCTTATACCTATAAAGGTAAATACTTTTTTGATGAAAGGGGAGATGGCTAAAATGATTCCAGAAAATATCAAAAGACAATTGAGGCTTCCAGGCCTGGGCCAACTTGGTTATGTTGTAGATGATATAAACAAAACCATTGCCTACTATAAAGATACATTCGGTATAGGCCCATGGGTACTATTAGATGAGAGACCCAATCCCTGTGTTGAAAAAGGAAAGGATGTAGCCCCATTATTCAAGATAGCCCTCGCATACATGGGCCCGGTTCAGATAGAGCTTATCGAAATAGCAAAGGGGGAGAGCTTCCATCTGAATCATGTCAAAGGATCTACGGGTGGGGTACACCATCTGGGTTTTATGATCAATGATCTAGATCAAAGAGTCGATGCCTGCCATAAGATTGGTATAGAAATATTACAGAGAGGCACTATAAAAGATAAAGGTTTTATAATAGATTATGCCTACTTAGATACAGCCGATCAGGCGGGTATTATCCTTGAGTTTATCCAATGGCGATTAGGCCCGATACCGCTACCCATAAACAGGTTGACATTCAATATTGTATGCTGGGCAGGGGCCAAGACCCTGCTTAAGGGTCAGGTAATCAGGTAGTATAGATCTAATATTTATATGAAAACAGGGGTCAGGGATCAGGGGTCGGTTTTCAGAGAAAGATAGAATAGATTTAATTCTTGAGACCTTTGCATAATACCCATATTGTCATTGCGAGCTTTAGCGAAGCAATCTCAAAGTGCCTGCAACCAATGGGATTGCCACGTCGGCCTAAAAACCTCCCCGCAATGAATATAAAAGCAACTGTGCAAGGGTCTCTTCTTATACAGCATATATCTTCATTCTTCGCTGTGGCCAACAGGACATGCAGGTTTATATGGAAATGGTTGTCAGTGGTCAGGGGGACGGAATCATCCTCTCTGTGGTTTTTTTACAACGGACAACGAACAAAAAAACTACCGACAGGTATAAGTACAGAGCTAGAAGACCACTCATGGCTAAATATATTTTCATCCGTGGTTGTGGCCGGCAGGCAAACATGATGATTTATTTCAACTCAATCCTTAGAAGTGTCGGCCAGGTATCCATACGAGATACGCAGTATGTGACAAAAAATATCTTCCCTTTTCGCCTGTTGTATTCCGGATGGACATACATTGTTGTGATAAACTCACTGGCTTTTTTTGCGATGTGTTTAAATATCACCTCAGGCTCTCCAAAAGGCCCCCATGGTGACCTGGCTGTACGAATCCTGATCTGATTCGAAAAGTCATCTGTGTACACACACAAAAAGGTCTTGAGGTGCTGATTATAAAATATTTGAAAATTGCCAACATAAAGGGTAATATCGATAGCATCTGCCGGATCCTTACTCCATGTCCCCTTAAGATCAGCGAGGTATTCATATGCCTCGCGAGAAGTAAACCGCCCTTTTTTTACCCGCATTAGACGCAAGGGATGTACTAAAGGATCCCCTGGGTTGCCTTTTGTCTTTTCTTCGGCTCTTTTGCTCCTGTTATAGCGCCCATAGATATAGGCAAAGCCATCCCCTATGTCTAAAACCTGAATTCCATAACCCCCCTCTTCCTCTCTCCAGAAAATATACGAACCTTTGTGCCGTAGGCGATAAAATTTAAGCGTAGAAAGATCCTTTGGTTGAACATCTGGGGGCAACTTTGCCTCAGCCATGCCAACTCCAATGACCTTAAATCCGAAAAGGGCCTTAGGATCAACTATCTTGACGATCTGGTAAAACATCTGAATCTTGCCATTGATGTATATCCCATGCGCAGGCCACAGGCAGTACCCCTTGCCTCCCCTTGTGAAATCAGGTTCAATAGGCTGGCGCACCTTGCCATGTATATTGGCAAGATAAACAAATCCTTCAATAGAATCCCTGGCATCAAGGTCAGCAGTTACTGCCATAGTGTTATTGAGGAGGCCTGAAAAATGTGCCTTCCCCCCTGAATCAGCTGTTCCCAGCAATGAATCGCCATATGTCCATAATGATGCATTGGGGATCTCAATGGATTGAGCTCCGTCCTGAGAGATGATGCCTGCCATCTTACGCTCCTTTTCGCCAACAATACCCAAATGTGATACATCGAATACAAGTCCTTTTGATGGATATGCCTTTACTCCCAGTAGCAGAGCAAGAAGAAGTGTAATAGATACTATAGATAATCGTCTAATAGAGCGCACCTATTAATCTCCGTTTGACGTAACTACTCAGGTGGATAGGCTGAAGGCCGAAGGCTTTTAGGTAAAAGACTCACAAACCCCTATAATAGCATAGCCATTCAAGTATCATGTTCCCCAAATACGGCCTTTGCCGCCCAGAGGATATCAGTATCCTTCAGGCCAATATCTTGAGCAGTTATCTTTTGATTACGTATTTTTTCACATGCCTAATTTGCTTGTATGCAAGTCTACTCATGTAAACGCATTAGTCAATAGTGGTTATAGCAGCCCATCAGGGTTTGGATTGCGGAATAATCTTCTTGGCTGGATAAGATTTGACAATTTCGTAAAAAGCTAGATTTAGATGCTAACCAGAGAGCCACCCTCTGAGAAATTTATCATCTGTTATGGCAATTATCTCAAGGCCTACCCCATCCCCTGGTATGCTTCTTACCACCTTGGCCTTTATATTGAGCTCTTTACCAATGTCGCTGGCGTCAAGGTTTAATATTACAAACTCACCTGGTTTGGGAGAAGATATCCCTTCAATAAAAAGACCATTCCTGCTTATATCCCTCAGTCTGGCCCTTGCAAGAGCCTCCTCCCCTCCCTTATAAAGAACAGGGATACTGATCTTCTTCCTAGGATATTTTCTCTTTTCTTCCATAATTTCACTCCCTCTTATTCAGGGGACTGAATATAGATAATAGATAAAGGTGCATATTCACCTTTTCGTCGGTGGTAATATTTTTCTTTAATAAATTTTGTAATCCTTGTCTACCTAATATCTAATTAAATTATATATTAAAGCTCCTTAACAATACGATCCCCCTTCCCCAAAAGGTTGCCTATCTCAATACATATTCCCACATTGTTACTCTTACTAAAAAAAGCAACCCCCAACTCAGCCGGTTTTCGCCGTATAATACCAAACGAATTTTTCTGTAATAGCACGAGAAAATCGCTAAGGCCTTAATAAACCTAAGTTTTTCCGAGTGACTCTAAAAATACTGATTTGTATTGTAATAATCTCATATTACAAGGTTTTTCTACACTTTGTAGAAAACTCTAATCTTGCTAAATTTAACTTTTCCTTCAAAAATCACCCTTCTCTAATAAAAAATCTCGATGTTTCCTCGCTTGCTTATTTGGGTCCTGAAAGAAATTTTTTTATCAGAGCATCTTGTCATTTCTAAAGCCCTCATCGGCCCGCTTAAGGGAAATATGCCCTACTCATCCCGAAAATATTTTCATCCTTTCCGTCCGCCATAGACGGATGGCCGAAATAGCCGGAACTGTCTAGATATAAGATATATTCTTGTTCAGGATGTATGTACAATCCATATACATCCTTCATACTAAAGGATATAGGAATTTGCCCGATAAGAATGGATGGAGGCAGGTTATGTCAATACTTTCCGCCCTAAATGCCAACGGCATATTACTAGCCAATGCATCATCAAACATAGCTAATCTAAACACCAGGGACTATAAATCTTTGCGTACAACCCTGGTTGAAGATGAAGGGGGAGAAGTAACCGCCGTAACCCAAAGGAATAATACGCCTGGAGTGCCAACCAACGATGGCCATGAAGAATCCAATGTAGATATCCCAAAAGAGCTTTGCGATATGATAAGGGCCAGACAAGGTTATGATTCTGCCCTAAAGGCCATTAGTGCCGGAGAAGATATGCTTTTTAGTCTTATGGAGATGCTAAAAAGTAGATAATTATATTCAGGACGCCTCGACTTTTCATCCATAATAAGGCCTGTACAAATAAGGGGATCAATGCCATCTAATCAGTTGCAAGGTAGAGATAATTTTGTTATTAAACCACATATGCCGGAGTGGTGGAATTGGTAGACGCGTCGGACTCAAAATCCGATGGAACTTGGTTCCGTGGGGGTTCGATTCCCCCCTCCGGCACCAGTAATTCTAATAAGTTAAATCTTTTATACTAAGGAGCTAAATATGCCTATTATAGGTGGACGTGCACACACCATAGAACAACTCCATGAGATCGGAAATCTTGGCTATCCATTTGCTGAATTATCTCTCTATGAGCCAGAGGAGGTAAAAGAACAGATTGAAGATATATTGAGATTAAAAAAGGCTTATAACATAGAGCTTATGGCCCACTATCCCAATGAAGGTAACCCCTTTGATGCAACGATCCTGAAAAAAAGATTCATACCAAAGATGAAAACCCTTTTTGACCTTTCTGAAGAAATTGGGATCACAAAAAGCACTTTTCATTTCTGGATAGATAAACGATGGGCCAAAGAAGAACTGATCTCGGCCAAGATTGAGCTTGTTTCGGAGATGGTAGATCATGCCAAATCAAGGGGCATCACGCTTTGCATAGAGAACCTGAGCGAACGCCATGACAGCTTTGCCAGGGCATTTGACGCTGTTCCCGGGTTAAGGATGACCCTGGATATCGGACACGGGCAACTACTTTCCAGTGAGAATACATCCTTTGGGTTTATAAACAATTCCTTCAAAAGGATTGCCCACGTTCATGTGCATGATAACCAGGGTGGAACAAGCGTGAAGGACGATCTGCACCTCCCGCTGGGTGAAGGCAAAGTCAATTATCCGGATATCTTTACCCTTCTTAAAGAAAAAGGATATAACTCAACAATCACCATGGAGGTAAGCCCTGTCGATATGCCAAGAACAAAGGCAGAGATCGAGCGGTATATATGAGAAATTTAATTACCTCAGTTCAATAATTGGGTAGAGATCTCAATAAATAACAGCAGCCAAATAACCCACCACAGAAGATCTGTCTCCGGTTACATCCCCGGAGTTTGCATATTTTAACACCAGAGTGTTGGTTTTAGCCCTCGCCTTTGCATGGAGCATAGCAGCCATAATGGGCCCGCCCCCGCAGGCCTCACAAGCCCCTTCCTCAAGATCCAGATTCAAGCCTTCTATATCAAATGCGTCTATCCTTTCTGCCACTATATTGTCCATTGCAACTGCCCTTTCATAGGAATGGAAGTGCGACAGATCAGAACTTGCCACAACAAGCACATCGTCCCTTTTGCCAATGCATTTATCCAGAGACATGGCAAGATCCTTACATAATCCAAATCCCTGCTCCCCCATCATAATAGGGCAAAGCCTGAATGATTCCAGGACTACCTGTAAAAACGGAAGCTGAATCTCTAAGGCATGCTCTGCAAGATGAACCTTTTTCTCTTCCTTTATAGATGCAGAGCTTCCCACAAGGGCTGTGCACAACTCTTCATCTATGGGTACCTGCCCTAAAGGGGTTTCATACGCGCCTTCTCCCCATATGGCAATAGAAGGGAAATATGCCCGATGGGAAGGGCTAATCACCACAACTGTGGAATATTCATACCCTGCAAGTGCCTTATATGCATGTGCAGCTACCGGCCCAGAATACACATAGCCGGCATGCGGACTGACAATTGCTATGGGTTTGGCTGGTATATCAGGGATAGAAGCTCGACCAAAGTATGCCTCTATATCTCCCTTAAGAACATCCGGATCTCCCGGATACCAACTCCCTGCAATAGGAGAAGACCTTACTGGCCCCGGCATAATATCCTCCCGATCTTTTTTTATATGCTCTTCATTTAATATACACAACAATTCATAGAGAGCAAGGGTTAGTTATCTGGTATTCTTCTCTTAAGATCTCAAAACCCTTTAATAATATCTCCCCAAAAAACCTGAGTTTCCTTTTCGGACACAACGAAGCATGAAAATATTTTCGGGATGGACAGATTCCCCCTTTGAAGGGGACCAGGGGGATGTTGATGTAAGGCATACTCCCCTTAAGCAGGCCGATGAGGGATGCTCCTACATTTCCCATAAAACTATTTTTTTATCTTTTGTCTTTTATCTCTTGTCTTTTGCCTTTTCGACTCTCGACTATCTTTTCGACTCATGACTCTCGACTATTCTTAATCACCCAACACTCAAAACCCAAAACTCAACACCTTTTTTTACTGTTTACTGTTTTATATAAATTTAAGGGAATAGAGGTATAGAGTCAAGGCCCGTAGCCTCATCAAGCCCGCGCATTATATTCATATTCTGAATCGCCTGTCCTGAAGCACCCTTTGTAAGGTTATCAATAACACTCACAATGATGGCCCTATGTGTGATGGAATTTGTGGTAATCCCTATCAAACAATGATTTGTGCCCCTGACATCCTTGGTGGAGGGAAAAACACCTTCGAGAACATCCACAAATTGGGCCCCTTTATAAAAGGTGGCTACGGCATCCATCAATACCTTCTTATCTTCACTGGTAGATACATATATGGTGGAGAGCATGCCACGTGATATGGGTATCAAATGTGGTGTGAAATCGACAAACACATCTTCTCCGGCAACAAGTGAAAGCTCCTGTTCTATCTCGGGGATATGCCTGTGGAGTCTGCCCACCTTGTATGCACTGAATGATTCTCCTGCCTCGCATATATGGCTGGTTAGACTCAAAGCCTTGCCTGCACCCGAGACCCCTGATTTGGTATCTACAACTATGCCCCTCGATTCTATAAGGCCTTCTTTGATCAATGGAATGAGAGGCAAAAGCACGCTGGTTGGATAACAACCAGGGTTTGCCACAAGGCCGGCGCCTTTAATCTTATCTCTGTAGACCTCACACAGCCCATATACAGCCCTAGGTAAAAGATGAGAAGATGTGTGCTTTTGATACCACTTTTGGTATACAGATATATCCTTCAGACGATAATCAGCGCTTAAATCTATAACATCAACGCCCCCCCTTAAGACTAAAGGGATATACTCCATGGATTTACCATGAGGCAGACAACTGAATACCATGTCACACCTGTTAGATATCTCTCCGGCATCGAAAGGTTCTAACTCTATATCAAGATATCCTTTTAAGGGATTCAGGACATCTGATATCTTTTTGCCATTATATTGCCTTGACGAACAGTAGGTGATCTTTGCCTCTGGGTGGTTATACAAAAGACGAATGAGCTCAATCCCTGTATATCCTGTAGCCCCCAGGATACCTATTGATATACTCAAAAACAATCACCTCTTAGAGAATTGAGGTCTCTTTCTGGCCTTGTGGAGCCCGTATTTTTTCCTTTCCACCATCCTAGGATCTCTGGTGAGGAACCCTGCGGCCTTAAGCTTAGACCGTAATTTTTCCGGATCGAACTCAGCTAAAGTCCTTGCAATGCCATGCCGTATAGCCCCTGCCTGACCGGAAATCCCACCTCCTGTTGCAGTAGCATAGACATCAAATCTGCCTTTGGTATCTGTAAGATCAAAAGGCTGCATAACAAACATCTTCAATGTCTCTCTGTCAAAATAACTCTCCATCTCTAGGCCATTTACAATAAATTTTCCATTCCCTGGAGACAGCCAGACACGGGCCACCGAAGTCTTCCGCCTCCCTGTAGCATAAATCCTTGTATCAGACATACCCTTTATAATCCCCTTTTATACCTTCATCTCTCTTGGCTGCTGAGCAATATGAGGATGATTTCCTCCCGTATAGACCTTTAATTTTTTAAGCATATCATTACCCAGGCTGCCTTTAGGTAACATACCCTTTACCGCATTTTTTAATATCTGCTCAGGCTTTTTCTTTAACAAATCCTTTGCACTGGTAGCCTTTATCCCCCCTGGATATCCACTATGCCGATAATATATCTTGCCATCCCATTTATTTCCAGTGAATTGTACCTTATCGGCATTAATCACCACCACAAAATCGCCTACGTCGATATGAGGCGTGTAAAAAGGCTTTGTCTTTCCCCTCAATATGGATGCTATCTTAGAGGCAAGCCTGCCCACTACCTGATCCTTGGCATCAATAAGGATCCATTCCCTTGGCACCTCATCCTTTTTAGCGCTGTATGTCTTCATAAAAATCGCACTCCTTCAATGCTGAGTAGGGCTCGCATATAGCCGAAGACCGGATAGATGTCAAGCATATAGATACCTTTATATGAAAAATACTTGTCCGTTGTCCGTGGTTAGTTGTCAGTGATATTTTGGAAGGTGATCATCCTATTTGGAGATTTTACAACGGACAACGGACTACCGACAGGTATAAGTACAGAACAAAAAAACCTCTCAGGGCTAAATATCTTTTCATCCTTCCTTGTGTCCGAAAATGACATGGTGGTTTATATGAATCTGCAACATTCTTGACTGTATTAGATCCTGATGATAGTAAATATACTATGTTAGACATTAAATTTATACGGCAGAATAAAGAAACCGTCCAAAAGGCATTAGAAAACAGGAGGGAGGCCATCTCTCTGGATAGTCTCTTGGATCTGGACAAAAAAAGAAGGGTCATTATTCAAAAGGGAGATGAACTTAAGGCCAAACGAAATATGTATTCTTCGAAGATAGCAAATTTAAAAAGACAGGAAGAACGTGCAGAAGAAGAGATAAAGGAGATGCGTCAGCTCTCTGAGACCATAAGATCCATTGACAATGAACTCAAAGAAAATGAAATCCAAATCAATGATATCATATTAAGGATTCCTAATATACCCCACATGAGTGTGCCGATAGGTAACGATGAAAATGACAGTGAGCTGATCCGCTCCTGGGGGGAAAGGCCCGAGTTTTCATTCCCACCAAAGCCGCATTGGGATATAGGAGAAGACCTTGGGATCCTTGATTTCAAGAGGGCGGCAAAGATAACAGGGGCGCGTTTCTGTCTCTACTGGGGTTTGGGCGCCCGCCTAGAGAGGGCCCTTATAAACTTCATGTTAGATGTGCATACAAAGGAGCATGGTTATACCGAGATCTTGCCCCCATTTATGGTTAACCGTGATAGCATGACAGCCACGGGCCAACTGCCAAAGTTCGAGGAAGATCTCTTTTCTGCAGATAATTATTATCTTATACCAACTGCAGAAGTCCCTTTAACAAACATATATCGGGGCGAATTCCTAAGAGAAGAAGACCTCCCCGTTAAACTCGCGGCATATACACCGTGCTTCAGAAAGGAGGCCGGTTCTTACGGTAAAGACACAAGAGGTATTATACGCCAGCATCAGTTCAACAAGGTAGAATTAGTAAGGTTCGCAAATCCTCTGTCGTCCTATAATGATCTGGAAGGGCTTACCCTGGAGGCAGAAGAGATACTAAAAAGGCTCGGTCTGCATTACAGGGTGGTAAACCTCTGTACAGGCGACCTGGGTTTTTCCGCTGCAAAGACCTATGATCTAGAGGTGTGGATGCCGGGTCAGGGTACATATAAAGAAATATCTTCCTGCACCAACTTTGAGGATTTCCAGGCCAGGAGGGCTGGGATCAGATTCAAATCAAAAAAGGAAAAGACCTTGCTTTGCCATACCTTAAATGGAAGCGGTCTTGCTGTTGGTAGGACACTTGCCGCTATATTAGAAAACCATCAACTCCCTGATGGGGGGATTCGTATCCCGGATGCGCTGGTCCCCTACATGGGGCTTGACCGAATCAAAAAGGTAAGCTAATGAAACATTCGAGGAGGGATGGCCGAGTGGTTTAAGGCGGCGGTCTTGAAAACCGCTGTATCGCAAGGTGCCGTGGGTTCGAATCCTACTCCCTCCGCCATTTATCAGATAAGGAGAGGTGGCCGAGTGGCTGAAGGCGCTCGCCTGCTAAGCGAGTGTACTCTCAAAAGGGGTACCGAGGGTTCAAATCCCTCTCTCTCCGCCAAATCAAAAACCCCTTTATAAACCCTTATCTCTGCCGATAAATATACTAATGTCAGAGAAGACAATAAGGAGATGAGGGATGAGTACACGAGAGATAATCAGGTGTTTGATCTTAAGCCCTTATTATTTTAAGCTCACACTTAGGGAAAGGGCCAAGCTCATTCGCTCTATCAAAAAACATACACATTAAACCCTTCCCTATCCCCGCAAAAAAAACGCTAAACCTTTCTTTTCTGATAATTAATTATAAAATGAATGGTAACTACTCAGGTGGATAGACTGAAGGCTGAAGAAAATTTAGGAAAAGCGGGAATACTGCAGACTTTGAAGACATGTTTGATGCAAAAATTAGGTTGTTTCTCCGCCAAAGCGCGGCAATCGCGTTTTTCGTGTACCTTCAGCCTAAATATCTTCAGCCTGACTACGTGAGTAGTCACAATGAATGTTTCTTTCTCTCTGTGTCCTCTACTGGCGAACCATTGTAAAAAGGAATCACACTTAGAGCATATCATACGGATCTATATCTATCCTTAGTTTTACATAAGAAGGAACCTTAAAGGATTGAATCGATCCAATCGCCGAGTGGAGGGCCCTTCGATTATCTGATTTCAGGATCAGGTGCCATCTGTAAGCTCCCCTTAAAAAGGTTATCGGGGCTGGGGCAGGCCCCACAAGAAGCACCTTTGTCCTTCTCAAAATAGAGGCCACCTGGCCGGCTACAACACCTGGTGCATTAATCCTGTAGGAAGAAAATACACACCTGGCCATATGCATGTAGGGAGGAAGGCCGGCTGGCTTCCTTGCCGCCTCTTCCATCCTTATCATCCCATCGTAGTCATAGCTTTTGATTGCATCGAATATGGGATGATCCGGCACTAAGGTCTGGACTATGACACGCGTGGCTGATCTGCGTCTGCCGGCCCTTCCCGTCACCTGAACTATCTGCTGAAATGTGCGCTCTATTGCCCTGAAATCGGGCATATAAAGAAGTTGCTCACCATAGACTACACCAACAAGGGTGAGATTAGGAAAATCATGTCCCTTCGCAATCATCTGAGTGCCCACGATAATATCGACATTATTATTTTGAATTGCATTCAGGGCATATAAGAGTTTGGCAGGCGTAAATATCTCATCTGTATCCATCTTTAAGATACGGGCATCAGGAAAGGCCTTTGAGACCTCATCTACAATCCTTTCCGTACCTAACCCTAAAGGCCTCATGTCTATACAACCACAAAAAGGGCAAATCTCAGGCAGGGCTAAAGTAAAACCGCAATAGTGACACAGGGCAACCCCCCTGGCCTTATGATATGTAAGGCTCCTGTCGCAATTCGGGCAGGTAAGAACCTTCCCGCACCCAGGACACACAATAGCAGCTGCAAAACCACGCCTGTTTATAAACAAAAGCGTCTGCTCGCCCTTTAACAGAATTTCTTCTACGGACTGCATTAAATCATCAGAGATTAAAGCGCTTTCCCCCCTCATGTCGATTATATCTATCTCGGGTAGATTGGCCTCCCCTATTCTATAGGGCATATTGATAAGGGATATTTCTGAAGCCTTTGCCTTTGTAAACGACTCCATAGAAGGGGTTGCAGACCCTAGGACTACAACAGCCCCTTCTTTTTTTGCCCTTAGCATACTTAGGTCTCTCGCATTATAAGGGACCCCTTCTGATTGTTTATAGCTGGAGTCGTGCTCCTCATCCACAATAATAAGGCCCAAATCCTTAAGCGGGGCAAATATTGCGGACCGTGCCCCTAATACAAACCTTACACCCTTTCTTGCCACCTTAAAAAACTCTACAGCCCTTGCCTTATCACTGAGACCAGAATGAAACACGGCCACTTCAAAAGGAATCCTTAACTTTATCCTGTGGATGGTCTGAGGGGTGAGGGATATCTCAGGCACGAGATATATGACAGACCGTCCCACAGATAGGGCCTTCATTGCCGAGGCCAGATATACCTCTGTCTTCCCGGATCCTGTAATCCCGTGAATAAGAAATGTCTTAAATTCTCCAGCCTTGATGCCCTCTTCTATAACAGCTATGGCATGGGCCTGTTCTTTAGTGTATCTCAAACCATCTATGGGAGAAGCCCCTATCGAGATGTCCTTTTCCATCTCCTTCAGCTCTATCAGTCCTCTTCCTACAAGCGCTGCTATAGACGATGTAGATCCAGGGATTATCTTTTTCAATCTCTCCAATAAGATACCGGTTTGGGGTATGGCATCTAAAAGCATTCTTTGCTTCTTGCCTGTCCATACCCTTGCAGAATCTATTTTATCTGCCTTAAACACTATATAACTAGGTTCTATCTCTATTTGTTTGCCCTTCCTCAGATAAGGTGGGAAGGCTAAAGATATGCAGGATCCAATACTCGCATGGTAATATCTGGCACACCACCAAAGCATATTGATAAGGCCTTCGGGAATCAATGGTTCTTTATCCAAGATCTGGAATACACCCTTAAGACCTTTTATGCCCTGCCTTTCATGAAGCGAGACCACTATGCCAACCCTGCGGCTGTCCCTTAGGGGCACAATCACCCTGCACCCCCTGCCAACAGCCATCCCTTCAGGTATGGCATAGGTGAGCATTTTATGGATCCCTAAAAATATTACTACATCAGCCACCATGTACATACCCTTTTAGATTACCATCATCTCAATAAAGGGCAACTTGTTTTTATTTAAAAAAAGACAGAAGAGCTTGACTATAGGCTGACATACCGTTTATATAGAATACAGTGGGGGTATCTATTGAAACAAGCAGGCATAGAACAGGCCATAGCCGATCTTAAAGACGATAGCCCTGACATAAAAAGGATGGCAACAAAGGCAATCCTTAAAGGATGCCCCTCCCCAGGAGATATCTTTATCCCTGTTTTAAAAGATGCAGACAACACAACCACAAAGATTATTTATGACGTACTCTCTGATTCAAGCCACGATTTTTCGTCAATATTTATGGATGCGACAAAAGACACTGATCCCAGGATAAGACGCCAGGCAATACGATACCTGTTTAGAAAAGGCACATTTAAGATAGATGACGGCATAAAGTGGCTGGATGATCACGACCCATATGTACGCAGAAGGGTTCTGTCTTATCTGGCCTGGACCAAAGATCATCTTGCCATAGAAAAGATTGCCCATATCTCCGTTACAGATACTGACCCTGTTGTCCAAAAGGAGGCACTAAAATTACTGGGTATATGGGGCAACAAAGAGGATGCAGGGCTTATACTAAGGGCCCTTGAAGATGACAACACAGATGTCAGAATACAGGCTGTAAAGACCCTGGAGAAGATAACCGGAGAAGAGTTTGGAGAGCCTGTAGGTGCATCAGAAGACGAATTGGAGTGGATTACTGCAAAATGGCAGGGTTGGTGGAAAATTATGGGGGAGAGATCATAAATGAAGCAGCCAACGTATACCCCAAAGGCCTTTGCTTCTCTTCTCGGGATCTCTAAAAATACCCTCCTCAAGGGCGAGGCAGAGGGCAAATTTCCTGAACCTGTGATAATAAACAATGGGCGCCATTATATGCCCCATGATATCCCTAAGTATCTTAAAATCCTAGGCAAAGACTCTCTCGTCCCAACTAAAAGGAGACAGCTTTTCCTTAACTTCAAAGGCGGAACCGGTAAGACCAGCATCTCTGCCTTTTACGGTTTTAGGCTTGCACAGCTGGGGATGAAAGTCTTGCTCATAGACTTGGATCCGCAGGGCCATCTCACTCAGTGTCTCGGCATTGACCATACAAATTTCGAGCATACGCTCTACAATGTCTTGATAGAACGTATGGATATAAGGGATATAATACTAGATACGCCAATGAAAAACCTGTTCCTAATCCCGGCAAATCTGGATCTCTCTCCTGTTGAACTTGCCCTTACCTCCATGAACGCCAGGGAATTACGTCTAAGGAAAAGCCTTTTACCTATAAAAAACACATACGATGTGATTATAATGGATGCATCCCCATCCATTGGGCTTCTAAACCTGAATGGGATTCTGGCCTGCACTGAACTTTTCGTCCCTGTACTGGCTGACTTCCTCTCTTATCACGGGCTAAAAATCCTGTTTGAGACCATAGCCACTATAGAAGAGGACTTCGACTTTATATTTAATAACATCTACATCTTTTTAAACCATTATAACGCATCCCATAACATCTGCCAGAGGGCAAAAGAGGCGCTGGAGAAACACTACGAAGATTACTTAACAAGGACCGTAATCCGCCAGGATACAAAGATTGCAGAGGCGGCAAGCATGGGGCTGCCCCTACACCAGTATGCTCCTTCATCCAGAGGTGCTGTTGATATCGATTCTTTTATCAGGGAAATTTTTTATGCCCTGCCGCTTAACCTTTGATAGATTGGTGCGATTGTGTTATATTTATAAAATGCCTTGACTTAATTATGTAGGAACCTAACCGGGAGGAAGATATATGCAAGACGGATTTGATAAAAGTGTAGCGGGGAAGATGCCAAAAAGCCTAAAGTGCAAACCTAACAGGCCATGGAATGTAGATCCTGTTCTTCTTCATAAACCATCTGTTGACCAGGAGAGGCTTGTCCTTCCTAAAGATAAAGAGGAGGCAGGCAAAGATGCATCCGTCCAAGAAGGGCATGTAAAAATCCACGGAGCGCTTGATACTATTGAAGACCTTAGCGCAGAGTTTACAGATGCCCTCTTTCAAAAGAAGGATGCCCAGAGGCACCTTAGAGAGACTCAAGCGGCTCTGGAGAACACTGTCAATGAAAACTCCTCCCTAAAAACCACGCTTGTAGAACTTGAAAAACGTATTACCAATGAAGAAAGATTAAGGCAAGAGATATCATTTCTCAACGAGCAAGCAGAAGACGCCAACCTCTACATGGAGAATATATCCATGATGTTAACTGAAAAGACCAAAGAGACAGAGGATATCTCTGTGGAAAAAAAAGGGGTAGAGAACAAGCTCTATCGGCTAAATGAGGATATACATAGTAAGGCAACACTTGATGTAAAGGTGTCTATCCTGGAAAAAGAACTCGGCCTGGCTCACAATCGAGTCAAAGAAATGGAAACACTGCTGCATGCACAGCAAGAAGAGACTGTCTCTTTGGGAAAAGAGTCAAAGGAACTCAAGGGGGCATTAGATAAGGTCTATGCATCTTTAGCCCATATCCGCTTAAAGGCAAAAAAAGAGGCCTATGGACTCTGATACAAAAAAGAAGGTAAAAGATTTACTCGCCTTGATGGACAACTTCTCCTATGATATCGATGCAAAGGCAGAAATTGAAGGGCTTCGTGAAGAAATAAAGGATCTTCAAAAAGAGCTTGGAGCCCTTAAGCAAAAATTCTCTCAATTTGAAGAGACCTATCTCCATAAAAGAGAAGAAGTGAGACTTATCCAGAAGGAATTAAAAACACTCTTTAATAATAAACAATAAGCCCGCATGCCTGCAAGGCAGGCATAACCAAGAATGAAGATATCCTTAGCCCTGAGAGGTCTTTTTGCTCTGTACTTAGACTTGTCAGTAGTTTGTTGCTCGTTGTCCGTTGTAAAATCTCCAAATAGGATGATCACCTTCCAATATACCACTGACAACTAACAACGGACAAGTATTTTCATTAAAATTTGTTAAACCGTGAGATAATCGCGAAGCTAAAAATCTTTTTTTGCCTCTCGATTTCTTCAAGATTACTCAAGATTCATTGCAAAGCGCCAAGCCTAACCAATCAAACTAATGAAACCAATAAACCTATATAAATATCTTTTTCATATAAACGCGCAATGGCGTAATGAATATTATGCAAAGGTCTCGACCTGTGCCGAAACAATAGACTACCAACGTTCCCCTTTTCCTACCCTTGGGCAAAATGGAAAAATAATGGAATAAAAGTAGAAAATTTTTTCCCTTGACAGGATCTGCAGATATAGCTATCATTTTATGTTGTTATAATTACATTAATTATTACAACCAGTTAAATGTTTGAGGCTCGTTGGCATAAAAAGTGCTCTACAACACGGTAAGAACTGTAAATTAAAAATTCAAAGGGAGACAACATGAAGAGGTTATGGGCATCCATTTCAATTATAGGAGTTTTCCTGTTTATTGC
>JAYEFR010000009.1:0-29037 GCA_034716155.1 Thermodesulfobacteriota bacterium | reverse complement strand
TGACATTGAACGTGTGTGCCGGCATAAGATCGTCCTCATTAATCACAAGGACAGCCGTCAGGGCAGTTGCCATAAGGAGGGGGAGGACAACACTCAGGGCAGCGTGCGTCAGTGCATGGGGTAAGAGATTCCACTGACCAAGGCCTATATTCTATTTTATTTCCATCAGTCACGTAAAGATGTCCGCCGCTCGATTCTCTATCTGTTATGTCTATATAGTAATCACAACATCCAGTGTAACTAGTAACCCCTGTGTTATCGGTATATTGAACTACTCCTCTCATAGTCCCATTGAATTTCGGGACGGTCATATGTAATACATGCTCACCAAGTAAGGCGAAACCATTTGTTGACCAATCTTCATATCCGTAATCCGAATCATAACCCGCATTTAGACCGGTTGGCAGATATGTAAAGGCTGCTATCACATTAATTCCACCTGCTATATCGAGATCAAACGAGCTTTCAGATGAGCCACTAACTCTACCGTACCATGTAGTGGCAGTTCCCAGTCCTGGATTGGTCTGCGGGTAAGGGTAGCCTAAATTAACGACATTGAAGATACAATTAGCAACATCCGACCAGGCACTGGACATATCTTCAAGGGTCTGGCCTGTACTTCCTGCAAGGCCGGCATTCCAGGTGCTTCCTGGAGCTGGTTCACCCTTCTTGTCATATGGCGTAACCTTGTACCAAAAGACATCGCCATCATTAAGACCTTTATCATTATAGGTCAAGGAGGTTAGCTCTCCACCGATTGGAGCATAGGTACCGCCCCAAGGGGGTGCCGGACCGTCAGCTGATCTTTCTAATATGAAGTGATCAACCTTATCACCAAGCCCACCCTGGGTCCACTCTACGACAATTTTGTCTGCATGGTCTCCGTCAGTTGCCGTAATATCTGGTGGTGCCGGTGGCGCACACCCACTAAACAACAGGCCTATGGCCAGGATCAGAAACAGCCATGGTAAGTAAGAAGACTTCGGTAAATTCTTCATTTACACCTCCTCATTTTTTCATTTGTTTTTTTGTTGACATTATAAAAGTCCTTATTTCTCGATTCCATCGCCTCCTCTCTAACAAGGTATTCCGAAAAAAACACTACAAAACAAAAAAAGTACACATATATCTCGCTTTTTATTGCGATCACATAATGCAGCTCTCTGGTTAAAGATCTTGCTACATACCAAGTATAAGTTAAAATACACATTATACCACTAAAAAAAGAAATGCAAGCATTATACCATTATAACGCAGGGCAGTTTACAGGGCTTAATTATAAATAACATATTGAAATAATGAAGAAAACTAAACATGGCCATGCAATAAAGTTCATCTTAATAAATGGTATTTCAGGTGAAATATGGCAAATTTATACCCAATGTGTGAAAAATTATTCCATGGATTTGAGGACAAAGTCGACCAAAGAAAGAACTAAATTCCTTTCTCACTTACAAAACACCACACCTCTTTAAAATAGAAAGACTAATCCCGATGCAGGCCGTGGGTTTGTTCCTTGCAATCAGGCTCTTTTTTGGCTAGAAGTAATTTTCTGTTCAAAATAAGAGTTAAGGAGGATGTAGGTTATGATGAAACGGGTTTTTGGTCTAGGGTTGTTGGTATGCGCTGTAGCCCTGTTTGCTATTCCAGGATTTGCAGCAAGTGATGGTTCATGGGAAAGGGTTAAAGCAAAGGGTGAGCTGACTATTGGGATTGATGATGCGTTTCCGCCCATGGAGTTTCGCAATGAAAAGAATGAACTTGTAGGGTTTGATATCGATGCATCAAGGGAGGTTGGCAAGAGGCTTGGCATCAAGATCGTTCATATCCCCACTGCATGGGAAGGGGTGGTTATGTCTCTCAAGGTGAAAAAGTTTGACTGCGTTTGGTCAGGCATGTCCATAACGCCAGCTAGAGAAAAAGAGATCTCATTCTCCAAACCGTATATCATGGAAAAGCAGATTATGGTGGTGAAGGCTGATAACAATAAGATAGCAAGTGTAAATGATCTCGATAAAACCGTAGTGGTTGGGGTTCAGCTTGGCTCCACATCAGAGGAGGCATTGAATAAGCTTGGCAAAGAGTTCAAAGAGGTAAAACGCTACAGCAAGAACACGTCGGCCTTCATGGACCTCAAGATAGGCAGGATAGATGCCCTTGCCGTAGACGAGTTGGTTGGTCGCTACTACCTCTCCAAGCGGCCAGGGGAGTACAGGGTTTTGCCTGAGCCCCTTACCTCGGAGCCTATAGGCATAGGATTCAGGAAAGAGGACGTGTCTCTAAGGACTATGATTCAGAAGGCCCTAGATGAGATGTTTGCAGACGGCATCATGAAGAAGATATCCATAAAATGGTTTGGGGATGATATCACTACATGGAAGTAAGACGATCTGTCAGCGTGCTTTTATGCACGCTGGCCTTTTTCTCTTTATTTCTCACTTCCTTAGCAAGTGCCGCAGAGCCTGATACATATGAGGTATTAGCCCTTGCTACCAGGTATATGCACGATGGCAATCTGGATAAGGCATTGGAATTGTTCCAGAAGATCCCGCCTCCTGGGAAAGGCGAAGACGGAGGTGTATTTGTAAGGGCCCGGATGGAGGCCTCCAAGATATATTTTATCAGGAAAGAGTATGCTGATAGTGCGAGGATGTGTGATGAAATCCTGGCCATATTCCCTGATAACCTTGAGGCCGGGAACATATTATCCCAGGTGAGGGCGGCACAGACACCAAACTGGCTGCGGTTTCTCAAGGACATGAAGACCTATCTCCCTACCTTGCTCAAGGCATCTGGCATGACCTTGGTCCTTGTGCTCGTCACCATGCTAGTCTCTCCTATTATAGGTTTATTTATTGCCCTGGGAAGGATAAGTCGAGCCGGGGAGCTCTCCTCGGTCTTCTGGTTTTACATATGGATATTCAGGGGCACTCCGCTTCTCCTTCAGCTCTTCTTTATCTACTATGGGCTGCCCCAGCTAGGGTTGACCCTGAAGCCATTCACGGCTGCAATCTTAGGACTCGGGCTTAATTACTCCGCATACCTTGCAGAGATCATACGCGGGGCTATAGAAAGCATAGATGCCGGCCAGATGGAGTCTGCAAAGGCCATAGGCATGACATACTGGCAGGCCATGAGGAGAATTATTGTTCCCCAGACGTACAAGAGACTTGTGCCTCCTGTTGGCAATGAGTTTATTGCCTTGATAAAGGATACCGCTTTAGTGTCCACCATCGCCATGGTTGAACTCATGAGGGCAGCTGACCAGATATTCAATGCAACATTCAATATATTTATCCTGATACAGGCAGCGCTCATCTATCTTCTCATGACGAGCATATTCACGATTTCCTTCAGGAAATTAGAGGACAGATTGGGGGTATATGAGGCCCGATGATAGAGATAAGGGATGCGGGAAAACGTTATGGGAACCTTGTTGCAGTTGATCATGTGAACCTAAAGATAACAAAGGGAGAAAAGATCGTTATTATCGGCC
Source organism: Thermodesulfobacteriota bacterium (assembly GCA_034716155.1). GTDB lineage: Bacteria > Desulfobacterota > Desulfomonilia > UBA1062 > UBA1062 > JAGGYK01. The sequence continues at coordinate 25,541 of JAYEFR010000009.1, read as the reverse complement.
CATCAGGGTCGGGCAAGACCACACTTCTAAGGATGATTAACTTTCTTGAGACCATGGACTCTGGAAGGATACTCTTAGAGGGCACAGATGTTGGGTACGGAAGGGACAAGAAGGGCAGACCCGTTCTGGACAGGCCTGAGGTGATTTGCAAGTTGCGATCCGAGATCGGTATGGTCTTTCAGCACTTTCATCTCTTTCCACACATGACAGCTCTAGAGAATGTTATGGAAGGCCCGCTTACTGTAAAGAAGAAATCGAGGAAAGATGCAAAGGCCATCTCCATGGATCTGCTTGGCAAGGTGGGGTTGTTGGATAAAAAGGATGTATACCCTGCATTCCTCTCCGGCGGGCAGAAACAGCGGGTTGCTATTGCCAGGGCCCTTGCCATGAGCCCAAAGATCATGCTTTTTGATGAGCCCACATCTGCCCTTGACCCTGAACTTGTTGGTGAGGTCTTCAACACCATAAAAGACCTTGCAGAAGAAGGCATGACCATGATCATTGTCACTCATCAGATGGGCTTTGCAAAGGAACTCGGTGACAGGGTTATATTCATGGACAATGGCTATTTCATCTTTGAAGGCCGGCCTAAGGAGGTGTTCTCGAACCGTATGGACAACCCAAGGGTAAAGGCCTTTCTGGCCAAGGTGCTGTAAAGAGATCGAGGCATTATTTGGGATTTATATGAAAACAGTAAATAGTAAAAAAAGTGTTGGATTTTGAGTTTTGGGTGTTGGGTGATTAAGAATAGTCGTGAGTCGAGAGTCGAAAAGATAAAAAATGGTTTTATGTGAACAGTAGGGGCCTCCCTCATCGGGCTTTGCATAATACCCATATTGTCATTGCGGAACATAATATCCACTATGTCATTGCGAGCTTTAGCGAAGCAATCTCAAAGAGGCTTGCAACCAATGGGATTGCCACGTCGGCCTAAAAACCTCCTCGCAATGACACCCAGACTTTTTTATATGAAAACAGGGACATAAGTAATCTTGAACCAATCGAGAGGCAAGGAAGATTACCTTCACCTATAGAGACTTTATCTTGATTAAATCTCTTGCATCTATATGCATTGATTCATCAACACTCAAACCTTCTTCGATTAATTCTAAAACCAAGGATTTCTCTTCTGGAAAATTATATCCTTCATAATCTTGTCTAAATAGAAGCTCACCACGATCATTTGCCCAGGAATTCATGGTGTGATCAAAGCAGACCCTTGAGCTCACATCCAGATCTTCTATCATGGTTCTAATCTCTATTAGCCGTTCGTGAGGCGATGATAGATGAAATTCTCCCCGCTCATATTCCTCATACAGGGGTGTCCCTGGCCTTGGCACAAAAGGTCTTGATCTTATATAGTCAGGGTTTATCTCATTTAGTACGCGGGCAGTATTTTTTGCGTGTAACTCCCACCTGGCACGTCCCCCTAAATCAGGCATCCAGTATTCTGACAACTCAAAGCCTGCCTCCTTGGCCTTTTTCCCGGCAATGATATGTTCTTCGCTGGTAGCACCCTTATTGACCTTCTTTAATAATTCATCATCTCCGGTTTCCAGACCTACATGCAATCTATTCAGCCCTGCTTCATATATATTTTTTAAGTCTTCCAACCTTCTTTGGACAATGGTCTTTGACCTGGCATAAGAAGTTATCCTTTTCAAAGATGGGAAGATCTCCCTTAAATATTTTACAATATCTATCAAGTCCCTTTTGCGCATATTCAAGCTGTTAGAATCCTGTAAAAAGACAGTCTTTGCACCGGAATAGAGCCAGTTAAAGACTGTTACAAAGCATGGGTTGGCATTGAGTGAAGGATCAGTCTTGATTATAGCCATGCCTACGTCTCTATTCACCTCACCGCTATATCCAAGTCCCCATGATATTGTCTTTATCTCATCGCTTATGGCACTGGCCGAATCTATGTCGTGTTTGATTTCTTCAACAGGCCTTAAGGCGAATCGTGTGCCTTTATACATGTCACAAAATGTACACTTGTTCCATGGGCAATTTCTTGTTGCCCTTATCAGGAGGGAAGAACTTCCACCCTCGCTTGGTGGTCTATACGCTCCGATCTCAAAGGAGTATTTCTTCAGTTTCTCTGTGGTTATCTTGTAGCCATTATCTCCAAATATGTAGATCATTTAGGGTATTCCTCAATCTCTTTATATAAGGCCTTTTTAGCTCAGACATCAAAGCGCTATTATTTTAATGGGATAAAGTCTTCCGCCCTAATCTCTTTTAGGGTAATGGCCTCAACCGGGCATGTAGATGCGCATAGCCCGCAACCGATACAATTGGCTGTGTCTATCTCTAAAACCGCATCTTCGTTTAAGGACAGCGCCTCTGTTGGACAGATATCAACGCACATCCCGCATGAGGTGCATTCATCCTCATCTACTAATGCCTGATACCGGCTTGGGGCTAAAATGCCTTTTGTCTTTATATTGGTGGCATAGCGAAGGATCTCGCAGCAACACCTGCAGCAGTTACATATTATATTTACTTTGCCGGCCCTGTTGTCTGTCATATGTACAAGGCCGGCTTCTTCTGATTTCTTTAAGATAGCAAAGGCCTCCTGGACATCTATCTTTCTCCCGGTTCCTCTCTTTATCGTATAATCAGCCCCTCTGTTTAGCTGCAGGCACACCTCTACGGGGGCATTGCACTTCTTCATTGATTTCCTGCAGACGCAATCGACAACAGCCAGGCTTTTTGCATCCTCAATAAGTTTTGCAGCATCCTCATACACCAGGACCTGATTTTTAGCCTCGATGGCCTCATTTATAGGGACAACCCTCAGAAAGGCAGGCAATTTTACCTCTACAGCCAATTCGAGCAGTTGTTGGTATTCCTTGTGGTTCACGAATTTTACCCATAGATCTATCAGCTCAGGCGGGGCCTCTCTCCATAGGATGCTTGAATCGTGAAACTGGACAACATGTCGAGGCATTCTGTAATGGGTTTTTTCATCCCGAACATACTCAAAGGTCGCTCCCTTGTGGAACAGGGATTGTATTATTTCATTTGTTTCAGCCACACTCTTTCCAGCCCTTTCGGCAATGTCCTCAACTGTTCCTGGCAGCAGATTCTCTATTTCTGCTTCTTCTTCGGTGCAGATAGCACCCCATATTTTTGGCAGTATTTCGGAATTCTCCATCATTAATTTCTTTGATAATTCCTTGTATATATCCTGGTTCGCCATCGTATCCCCCTTTGATTGCGTAATTTAATCTCTTTAAAAGAGAACTCGATCTTTAACTCATTACTAATATGATAATAAATCATGGTTTCGTCAAGTGTGTATTGCCATTGGGATGACAAGCCGGAATAATTTCCAAGTTGTTTTATGATATTTCAAGACTTACCCACATCCATTTTTGTGTGTGTCCTATAAAGTGGAACATTAGTTCACATAATATGTAAATTTTTACACCTTTTGAACAAATTTTTCGTGATATTTTAGATAACTGTTTGAAACTTAAACAATAAGTTACTAGCATGTTTTTTGCAGTACTTTCCAAGGGAAGGGGGATTTTTTGTTTGCTTAGAGTGATTTTTGGATAACTTTACAACTTAGACAGAGGGTGAATGAAAACACTATCTTGACTTCATTCAGCCCAACATTATTATTATCCTTATGTATTGACTTCTGAGATGCTGCTTGCCCCATGGAATATATTGTTTTGTTATTTGTTATAGGTTTGGTTTTTTAGTAAGGATTTTGGAATAAAGAGAGGAGGTGATGAATAATTATTGATAAAGGATAAAGTGTTTATGGGCTCCTAGTTAGTTAAACCTAACAAATTTAAAGGAGGAGGAGAAATGAAGTACACAAAATATTGTTTAGCAGCCTTGTTTTTAGGGGCATTCCTGCTGATCTTTGCAGGACCTGCATCAGCGAAATTGGGGAATTTTTGGGTCGCAATGGACCAAGAAGGGAATTTAGTTCCAGAACAGAGCTACTGTGACGGTTACCCTGATAATCCCCTTACTCCAGGGTATGAAGGTTTATGGTATTACTATCCTGATGCACCAAGTGGGCCTTGGTGGAACCAGTGGTGGTATAATGATCCATACGATCCGTGTCGGCGAAAAGTGGTTTGGGTTTCGTTCTGGTATGGGCCTTACATCCCTGGCCTGCCTGGCTTCCTCGAGGTCACAATCAACTGGTCATTGCCTGAATGGTCGCCAAATCCAGATCAGCCCCCTCTACCTGAGGATGAAGAGTACGTGGGGCGCCTTGTGCCCGCCTGGGAACGTCCAGTTCCCCCCGAAGGATACGAATACTTCGAAAGTAGTGTAGAGCCGGTTTATTTGCCGATCGACTACAATCCGGAATGGGTGTCGATAGATGTTCGGGGATTTAACTTCGTAATACAGGGTGAAAATCCAGCATTGGGGGGTGAAATATATCATGAGTGCGTTGAGTGCCCCGACGCCGAAGACCCGGTCGCGCTTATAGCCGGCGACTACCAGACTATTTTAGGCCTCAATGTTATTTTTGGTGGTGAAGTCACCCTTGATGGCAGCGGATCTACTGATGATTGTGGTATAAAATTATACGATTGGGGCATCGATGGCGAAATTGCCTCAGGAGTAAACCCAACTTTTTCAGGCCTGGCAAAAGGGACTTATACTGTGACTTTAACGGTAACCGATTGTGCGGATAAAACCGACACGGACACCATAGAACTGCGTAGCTGCTTCATCTCTACGGCAACTAATGACTGACTGCCACACATGAATGTGCTCATACTCCTTTCAGGTCATTATCTGATGGGTCTTGCTGGATTCAGAAGCAAGTTTACGGAATGAATCATCATATAAAAGAGGCAGGGTGTCAAAAACAGCATCCTGCCTCTTTTATGTCTATATACAGTACGTAATCCCTCTGCGGCAATATAGCCGAGGCGGTTTTCTTATGGTAATTAGTGTCGAGGACAAGGCAGCAGTAAGTATAATGATGTGAGACCCTTGCTGATACCCATATTGTCCCGCCTGAGTGTAACACTTCACAATTTCGGTAACATATCTGCAACTTGGAGTAAGTCTTTCCAGATGAAGTCTTTTGTCAAGGACTAGCCCCTAATCCTTTCACTTGATAGCTGCGATACGCGGGCTTTCAACCCCGGCAGCAGTTTCCACCTCTGCGAGTGCGAGATCTTGATAGGCGTGGTATAACCTGTGACAGAACTTGTCCCATCTGTCACATATACCTATTGTGTCTTCATCCATTTGGAAAAGGCTTGAGTGAGAGACCAGAGTTGTCATTTCTTCTGCATATTCTTTGATTTTTTGCTCATCGGACCCCTTTAAAATGTTGGCAACAAATTCCGCAGGGGTATACCAGTTACAAACCCTCTGACAATCACGGTGTATCTGGGTGAGCAGCACATTTCTCGGGCCTTCCCAGAGCTCGTTTACTGCCGAATCCCTGTAGGCCCTTGGAAGAGAGGAAAAGTCTTCAATAACTCCATGCCCACCGAATATTGACATTGCACTTCGGATTACATCCATAGAATCCCAGGAAACGGTAATCTTCTGGAGCATGATTAGTTCTCTCAAGTCAAATCTCTTTTTTCTCACTGCTTCCGGCTCATCGGTTACAAGTCCGCCTTTTAGCCCTCCTTCAAGCTTTAGAAATTCGCTGTATAACTTGAATGCACCGGCTGTAGTTCTCTTTGCATACCTTTCGATTGTCCTGATCTGTCCGACTACCATTGGGAATTGATTGGTCTTAAGGCCAAATGCCTCCCGCAGTTCACTATATTTCTTCGCCTCACGCGCGGCTCTTGTCATGCTAGCTGCTCCCGAGAGTCCAACCGTAAGACGGGATAAGGTGAGTACAATGCCAACAACATTAGCAAGGCCTCTCTCTAGCAGGCCAATTTGATAGGCAATGGCTCCATTATAGGTTATCTCAGCAGTGGTGAGCTCACTAGTACCCATTTTCCACTTTATGCGGTCAATAGTGTATCCGTTTCTGATCTCTTTTTCCTTGTCTCCAGGCAGCCACGAAGGCACCACAAAAAGTGCCACCTTTTCAGACCCTGAAGGTTTTGCGGTCACTATCGCATAATCGGCGTGGGTTGCAGAACAGAAGAACTTTGTGCCATAGAGCCTCCAGGTGTCTCCTTCTTTAACAGCTTCAAGCAAATTGGATGGAACATCCGAGCCTCCCTGGATCTCGGAGAGGTATTGTGCGCCAATACCAAAATCTTTGTCTATTCCCTCTTTACAGTGGTGGAGTATATGTTTTAGCTCTGGTGTGTCGGCATACCTTTCAAGAATCGCAACCAGGCCTTCTGTGCAGGTCACAGGACAGGCTGTGCACGCCTCACCATTCTGATAGATAAGGTACATCTTTACAAGCTTTACCCAGGGCGGAGTATTACTGGAAAAGAGCGCTTCAGAGAATACCTCTTTTTCCATAATCTCGGTCTCTGCAGGGCGCACAATTCTGTCGATTCGGTGATTATGCCCATCGTAGTGCATTATATATGGACGTTTCTCAGGACAGGCAATTGATTCTGCCATATCTCTCCAGCAAAAAGATGCCTTTGGTGACATCTTACGGGCCTCTTCATCCACTTTTTCCCATTCATCGCCAGTAAAATATTTCACCACCTCTTGGAGAAACAGATCGTCACGATAGAAATCTACGTTTTTCCTCCATTCTAAAAATTCATCAAAATTGTATGGGTTACTCCTTTCAGGAAAAGACATAGATACCTCCTTATCTAAATGATTTCTTGCGTTTTTGTATTACAGCATTTCTTAAAATAAATTCGCAGATATTACCTCTTTCTCATATTTGTAACGAGTAAGACTTTTTTTCTGCATACTTCTATAATTCTACCCTATACTAACGCAATGTCTCGATTATAGCAAAGAGCAATTTAACATAGAACACAGAACAATCATAAGCGAAAAGATAAATCAAGGCCCGATCCTTCACCAGTGAGTCATGCGCAACGGCAACGTGTTTGTATAAAGACTGTGGTGTGTAAATATTTTCTTAACAGGCTGTTGCCCAAACATAACAATGCAAGGAATTTGTTTTTAGCCTCACTATTTACGATAATAATTACAATTGGGCTCATAATATCAAATATAATGTCCGTCTCTTTTGAAGGTAGTACAATTAATCTTACTGTGAGCATGGGCGTTGCAACACTTACACCCGAGGATATAAATAATCCGGAAGTCATCATTTCCTCGGCAGACACCGCCATGTATCAGGCTAAAAAAAATGGTCGAAACCAGATAAGTGTTTGTCCCTTAGGAATACAAGAATCCGCATCTTGAATTTCGGATTGTCCTTCAATGGCTTTTTTTGGTAGCGGGGGGAGGATTCGAACCTCCGACCTTTGGGTTATGAGCCCAACGAGCTACCAGACTGCTCCACCCCGCGTTGACCATTCTTTTATTACCCGTATTAAACTGTCTTTGTCAAGATCTGAATTGATCGATAGCAAAAGGTAAGGGATCTATGCTTTTTGTAGATTACAGGCAAAAAAAAGGCAGGCCGTTAGGCGGCCTGCGAATTATGAGGAGGTTCTACGGGGAATGAGCCGTTAGAACTCAATATTCTATTTCGACATGAAATGAAAAAAACTTAACTTTTTTGATAAAATTTTTTATTCAACCATTTTATGGTATAATGAATATATGACCGATCAGAGCCAAAGCCCTCCTCTGGCGCACAGGATAAGGCCTTCTACTATTGAAGATCTTGTAGGTCAGCCAAAGGCAAAGGCCTTTATTAAAGGGATATTTAAAGGTTCAAGGGAATCTGCGATCCTATGGGGGCCACCAGGCACAGGTAAGACAAGTATTGCAAGTATATTACAGGCTAGAGCTAAAGATTCCTTTGTCTTTTTAAGTGGTGTAACCGGCGGCATTCAGGAGATACGGCGGATTATACAGCAGGCAAAGAGGGAAAAGAGAGAGCCGGTTGTATTCATAGATGAAGTTCATCGATTCAACAAGGGTCAGCAGGATGCCCTGCTACCTTATGTAGAGAATGGCACAGTGATCCTTGTAGGTGCTACTACAGAAAACCCATCTTTTTCCATAATATCTCCATTGCTCTCCAGGGTGAGGGCTATTCTGCTCGATCCTTTAGAGCCAAAGGAGATAGAGAGTATCCTTTACAGGGCACTCAAGAAAGATACATGGATACAATCTTTAAATAGAGATGTGTCAGATGAATGTATTCGTGCCATATCCAAGGCTTCCTATGGGGATGCCAGGGCAGCCCTTAATACGTTAGAGCTTATAATAAGAAGGATAGAAAAAGATCACATAGGGATTTCCGACCTTGATGGACTCCTGGAGAGGCCTTTGTATCATGACAAGGCAGGGGATGCACATTATGACCTTATATCTGCATTCCATAAGAGTATCCGGGCTGGCGATGTGGATGCGAGTATATACTGGCTGGGAAGGATGTTAGAGGCAGGGGAAGACAGGCTCTATATCATCCGCAGGATGATCAGGATTGCATCTGAAGATATTGGGGATGCAGACCCAAATGCCTTGAGGATGGCGCTGGCTGCAAAGGATGCATTTGTTACATTAGGTTCTCCTGAGGGGGAATTGGCTATCTATCAGGTTGTAATATATCTTGCGTGCGCACCCAAGAGCAACTCGATATATATTGCAGAACGAAAAGTGAAAAGGTTTATAGAGGCCACTGGAATGCCGCCTGTACCCCTCAGTTTACGCAATGCCCCTACAAGGCTTATGAAGAATCTGGGTTATTCCAAGGGATACATATATCCGCATGATGATCCAGGAGGGGCTCTTAAGATGGAATATATGCCAGAGGGCATACCAAGACAAGTGTTATATCTCCCTAAGGAGATTGGCTTCGAAAAAAGGATAAAGGAGATCTTAGATGCCAGGGAAAAGACTAAGAGAGATCGGACAGGATCATATAGCAGCCCTTTTGAGAAAAAGGAATCATGATCTGCCTTTTAAAAACATTGAAGATGATCTTAGAGAAATAGATCTTGATCTTATTCATAAGCTGTTAAAAGAGGAGAATCTTTTTGTGTCTCCAGGTGGAAAGATAGAGCCTGCACCTGTTATACCTGTCTCATACAGGCAGTCCATGGAGTCCGAAGAGGTAAAAAGGCATGGTGAGAAATTACTCTCCCAGGGTAAGGTCGCTGCCCTTGTGGTAGCAGGAGGGCAGGGCTCCAGGCTGGGCATATCAGGACCAAAGGGAGCATTACCCATAAGTCCAATAAAACACAAGAGTCTTTTCTGCCTGCATGCCCAGAAGATCTCTGCCCTGGAAAAGAGATATTTTACAGTCATACCCTTTTTTATTATGACATCGAAGGTAAATGATGGTGCAACAAGGGAGTTTTTTGAAAAAAATGATTATTTTGGTCTTAGCCCTGATCATGTTCATTTTTTTGTCCAGGGCATGTTACCCTCTGTATCCAAAGAGGGCAAATTTATTTTATCAAGGGATGGTGGGCTCTTTATGAATCCTGACGGGCATGGAGGGGTGCTGGGCGCCCTGAAAAAGAGCGGAGGATTAAATATCATGAAGGCCCAGGATATCGAAGAGGTCTTCTATTTTCAGGTGGACAATCCCCTTGTAAGGATATGTGACCCGCTGTTTCTAGGGCTGCATAACATGAAAGGGGCTCAGATGTCATCAAAGGTGATAAGGAAGAGGGATTTTGAAGAAAAGGTTGGGGTTGTTGCCTTGATAGATGGAAAGACTACCATAGTAGAGTACAGCGATATGAAAGATGAGGACAGGTATGCAACAGATGATAAAGGGGGGATTTTATACTGGGCAGGTTCAATTGCCATCCATATCATCAGAAGGGATTTTATGGAGGCCCTTACAGGGGGCACCATTATTTTACCCTATCATAAAGCGATAAAAAGGATTCCCGGTCTTGATAATGATGGCAAGCCCATAGAGGTAGATGGGATTAAATTCGAGACATTTATCTTTGATGCGCTTCCCATGACAAAAAGATCTGTAACCTTAGAGGTGAAACGGGAAGAAGAATTCGCTCCGGTAAAAAACAAGGCGGGCGAAGATTCAGTGCAAAGTGCTATGGATATGCAAACCCACCTTTACAGATCATGGCTGGAAGAGGCGGGCAAGCATGTAGCCCCGGGGGTAAAGGTAGAGATAAGCCCTACGTTTGCCCTTGATGAGGCAGATATTATGGAACTCTCTTCAGAGGTCCCTGAGATGATTAAGACAGATCTTTATCTTGAATAGTCTCTTTTAATTCGTGTAAGTATGGCTTTAAGGACAGGATCACATGCGGGTTAACATAAAAGATACCAACTGGGAAGTTCTCATATGGGTAGGCACTTTTGCCGTATTAGGTTTTGTAGGACTCTTTGCCATGTATTCTTATCATACCGTTGAAAAAGAGATGGCAGCCCAGTTTAATGAAGAACAAAGGTTGCTTGCAAGGCAAACAGCCATGGGTATTGGGCAGTATATGGGCGATATCGCAAATGTATTAAACCTTACATCCAGTATGCCATCCATTGCAGGTGGAAATGCCGAGGATATAAAGCTCTCACTTAAGAATGCATATGATTCCTTAAAGAATCAGGTAATCATAGTATTTTGGGAAGATACCAGGGGAATATTTCAGGATCATTATCCTAGAGATGTGCTCCCTGGGATTGAGGGAAAGGATTATAGCTTCAGGACATATTTCAGGGTAGCCAAAGAGATGAAAGTCCCCTTTGTCTCAGATATAGTGCTGGTAGGTGGTGAGCATTACAAAGAGATACCGGGTCGTTTCGAGTCGTTTATTGTAGCGTATCCACTTATTGGTCCTGATGGAGAATTTAATGGTGTCTTAGGGTGTGCAATAGATCTGGCCAACATTACTGCTCGATATGTAGCTCCTATTCAGCCCTCTGAGACAGGATATGCATGGATGATCGATGAGACAGGCATGGTTTTATATCACCCCAACCCTGCATGGGTAGGCATGAATCTGTATGATATTGTTATGGAGATGAAGAAAGAAGGGGTTAAGGGAGCCGGGGTGGAATGCCTGATCCAGGGCATAAAGATAAAAGACGAAGGCACATGCGAAATCTTATTTCCCCACTACCCATCAAATGTTCTTACAAAGAAATTGGTCGCATTTTCTTCCGTACACTTTCTTAATAGAAGATGGATCACTGTAGCTTCATCTCCTTATAAGGAGGTTGTCTCTCTTATGTCCGGTACATTTCGCAACACCCTGGCCTTAGGGTCTGTAAGCATTTCTTTTATATTTGCAGCAACATTTGTTATGCTCAGGATCAACAGGGCAAGGATTAAGGCTCATGAGGGAAACAAGTGGGCCAACAAGGTATTGCTGGAGCATAAGCGTCTCCAGACAATCTTTAATGGCGTGCCTCACTATCTTGTAATGGTAAATCAAGGCTACATTATAATAGAGATAAATCAGAGATTCTGCGATTTGTATGGAAAATCAGCACAGGAGCTCATAGGCAAACATTGTCATTATGTGTTGCGTGGGAGAAGAAATATTTGTGATGAGTGTCTCGCTAAGCAGGCCTTCCAGGCAGGAGAGCTTATAAGTGATAGAGAAAGACATATAGAGATTATGGGTAAGCCCTATTTTATGGATATGAATGCCATCCCTTTATTTGGTTCAAAGGGTGAAGTTTCCTATGTAGTGATATATGCAGTAGATATCACAGAGAAGAAGGCCCTTACAGAGAAACTCATACAGGCAGAAAAGCTTGCAGTCGCAGGCCAAATGTCTGCCCATGTAGCTCATGAGATAAGGAATCCATTGGCAGCCATACTTTTGCACTCGGAGCTTCTAGAGGATGAGATCTCATCTGATAATATGGATACAACAGAAGCTACAACCCTTATCGAATCTATAAAAGGAGAGATAGGCCGTCTCTCTCAATTCACGGATGAGTATCTCTCTTATACCAGATTACCACAGCCGAAGAAACAGCCTGTAAATCCTGCAGAAGAGGTATCATCTGCTATAGCCATGATGACCCCTGAATTAGAGGGAAGAGGTATAAAGGTTACCTTCAATCCCGATAATGACACATCGGAGGTGGATTTGGATCGTGGACAATTCAGACAGGTTTTGATAAATCTTATAAAGAATTCGGCAGATGCAATGCCATCTGGAGGAAGGATTGGTATATTTTTGATGGAGGTAAAAGGCAACTTTTTACTCTTACTGAAAGATACAGGCTATGGTATACCACAAGAGCTGGAGAGGCGCATCTTTGATCCTTATTTTACTACAAAGGAGAATGGGACAGGCCTGGGGCTGGCTCTTGTGCAATATGTGGCCAATGCACATAATGGATGGGTAGACGTGGAAAGCCAGGAAGGTTCAGGAACCACGTTCATATTTTCAGTACCTTTACACGGACCTGATCAGGAAGGGGTGTAAGATGTTTAAGTATTTGATTTTTGGTATTATATTCTTGATCCTGCCATGTAGTGGCAACACGGCAGAACTGTATATAAAGACGTCTAAGAGAGCAAATAATGTTCAATTGCTTTCCCCAGGCACATCTTCTGTATTGGATCATATGCATACAAATTTGGATACCAAGCTAAAAAATCTGGAAGCAAGGTATAAGATAGAACAACTCAAGAAGGATGTGGATAAGGCCGAGGCATCGGAGGCGCAGTTATCCGAAAGGTGTAAGGATGAGGCCATTTCAATAAAAGACAGGTATATATCAAAGATATCTATCGAGATTATTTCAGCCAGGGCTGAAATTTCTCCGGAGTCGTCGGCTTTGGGAGAGATAGTTTTTTCTTATACGGCAAAAAATAACTCTGACCGAATTATCGGGGATATTGTGTATAGACCGATGATAGGGGATATAGTAGCGCCAACACCTACTACGCTGATACTGGAATTTATAGATCCAAAGACCTTTAAGTTTGGTCTTCCCCCTGGCGGGACTATAAAAAATATGCCAGGTGGGTTAGAACGGGTCTCTTTTTTTATAGAGGAGATCAGTAATAGACAACTGGAGTTTATAAAGGCTCACATAAGCGATAGCTTTGGGATAGATATAATAGACCTCCGATTTCTCAATAAGATTGGCTATAAAGACCAGACAAAGGTTATGGATGTAAAAGAGGCCTTTAAATCTCAGTTGAAGCCTTTAATGGATTTAGCAAAGCAAGCCCGGATGGGAAAAGAGACAGCAAAGGAAAGATACAAGAAGGCCTTGGATGAGTATAATCAGGCTAGAGACAAGGGTGTAGCACAGTTTAAGAATGCTTCAGGAGAACTTAAAAGGGCATCTTTTCGGTATGGAGCTAAGGAAGATAAAAACAATAGATATATGTTCAAAAAAATTACCCCGGGTCGATATATAGTATACGCAAAGGCAGGTAAAAATCTGGCCATATTTCAGCCGGTAGAAATAAAGGATACAAAGCAAGAACTCACTGTTTACAATATTATAAAGGACCCATTTTTGCCATGAGTAAAAGGATACTTGTAGTAGATGATGAGGCAGGGATAAGAGAATCCTTAAAGAAGATATTAGTAAAGGAAGGATTTGATGTAATTACCGCTTCTGATGGGCATAAGGCATTCGAGATAATACGCTCAGAAAAGATTGACCTGGTGATAACCGACATAAGAATGGCAGGTATGGATGGTGTGGAATTATTAAAGGTCTGTAAGTCGGTATCGCCATTTATTGAGGTAATAATGATAACAGGATATGCTAGTATAGATACTGCTGTAGAGTCTATGAAGGAAGGGGCATATGATTATATAACCAAGCCGTTTAAGAAGGCTGATATAGTAAGAGCGGTGAATAGGGCTATTGAAAAGCAGACATTGACCATTGATAACCTAAGCTTGAGGAAACGGTTAGAAGAAATAGATGCCGGATTCGTGGCAGGCGACTCAAGCCCCAAGATGAGGGAGATAATAGATTTAGTCCATCAAGTTGCTCCAAGCCAGGCAACCATACTTATATACGGGGAGTCAGGAACCGGTAAAGAGGTGATTGCAAATATGATACATAAACTGTCTCCGAGAAAAGGGCTGCCAATGATAAAGGTAAATTGTGCCGCTATCCCTGAGACACTCCTTGAGGCTGAATTGTTCGGATACGAAAAGGGGGCTTTTACCGGAGCTGCGGCTACTCGAGTCGGGCGTTTTGAAGCAGCTGATGCATCCACTATATTCTTGGATGAGATAGGAGATGTCCCGCCATCCGCCCAGGTAAAGCTCTTAAGGATTCTCCAGGAGGGCACCTTTGAGAGGCTAGGGAGCAACAAAACAATAAAAGTGGATACGAGGATAATAGCTGCTACCAATAGATATCTGGATAAGATGGTAGAAGAAGGCATCTTCAGAGAAGATCTATATTGGAGATTGAATGTGATAAATATACATTGCCCCCCCTTAAGGCAACGCAAGGAAGATATAGCTGCACTCTCACAGTATTTTTTAAATCGGTTTGCAAAGAAGAATGACAAGGTAGTAAAGGGAATTGAAGCCAAAGCAATGGAGGTCTTATCAGGGTACAGCTGGCCAGGCAATGTGAGAGAATTGGAGAACGTAATTGAAAGATGTGTGGTATTGGATAAAGATTCCGTGATCGGTATAGATGATCTGCCAAAGGAGATCTCCCAGGTAGGCATGCAGATGGACACAGTGACTATAAAAGTAGGGACACCGCTTGAGGAGGCGGAAAGGGTCTTAATGGAGGAGGCCCTGCGTTATGCTAAGGGAGACAAAACCCTGGCGTCTAGATTGCTGGGTGTATCAACCAGGACATTGTATAGGAAGATGGACAAAAAGTTTGAGCCTGAAGAAGAACGTCTTAAGGACGGGTGAGTAGGGGCCGATGTTCCCAGCGGTTATTAGGTCTCCCTATAATTTTATATGAGGACAGGGGTCGGAGATCAGGGGTCAGTTTTCAGGGATGGATGTTTTTCTCATCCCGAGAAGGGTTTGTTGGTTAAACTTGGTAATTCGTAGAGAAGCATGAGTAATCTTGAGGTAATCGAGAGGCAAAAAGGTTTTAGCTTTACGATTGCCTCTCGATCCAACAGATTTTTATATGAAAAAAACTATCAGCTTTCAGATATTCAGCTTAAAGTCGCCTGATGCTAAATGGCTGATAAGCTTGTGGTTTAAGGATATATGAATAGCGAGCTTATAGAACCGTTTTCGTATGTACGCTTTATCGCTTCTGCCAGAAGGGGTGCTATAGACAGCACTGTTATTTTATCGCAAGAGGCCGCATTCTTATGAAGAGGGATAGTATCTGTTACAATGAGTTCTTCCATGGGGGAACCACTGATACGCTCTACTGCAGGGCCAGATAAAACCGGATGTGTGCAACATGCCGCCACCCTGCTTGCCCCTGCATCCTTTAAGGCGCTTGCCCCGTTGGTAAGTGTACCTGCTGTATCCACCATGTCATCCACTATCAAGCATGTCTTTTTCTTCACATCTCCTATGATGTTCATTACAGTTGATTCGTTTGCCCGGGCACGTCTCTTATCTATGATAGCCAAATCTGCTTGCAATCTTTTTGCGAAGGCCCTGGCCCTTTCCACTCCGCCTGCATCTGGAGAAACGATTACAAGCTCATCTGAAAATTTCTCTTTTATGTATTCCAGCATTACAGGTGCTGCATAGAGGTTATCAACAGGGACATTAAAAAATCCCTGAATTTGCCCGGCATGAAGGTCCATAGTAAGGATTCTATTCGCACCCGCAATAGTGAGCAAATCAGCAACGAGTTTTGCAGTAATTGGTGTCCTTGGAGCAGCCTTCCTGTCTTGCCTTGCATATCCAAAGTAAGGAATGACAGCTGTTATACGGCTTGCAGAGGCACGTTTTAATGCGTCTAATATAACTAGAAGTTCCATAAGGTGTTCGTTTGCAGGAGGGCAGGTAGACTGCACTATAAATACGTCTTTACCACGAATGCTTTCAGTGATCTCTGCACTTGTTTCTCCATCAGAAAAGTGTTGTACGATACCTTCTCCAAGTCTCATACCTAGTATGTCACATATCTCTTGACTTAGTCCCTTGTTTGAATTTCCCGTAAAGATCTTGATGTTGGATTTCATTACCTTACTCCTTACTCTTTGGCTGGGACGGGTGGACTCGAACCACCATAACGAGATCCAAATTCTCGTGTCCTGCCATTAGACGACATCCCAGTATGTTTATTGGATCTCTCAATTTTGGCTGGTTGTTCTCTATAGTAGAATTAAGGTTCCTTGGCAACCTTTTCTTTGTATAGGTCTATAACAGGTTTTTCTATCTTCATTCTTGTAGCTATGTTAAGAGGGTGTACTGAATCCCTGAATGATCCATCCTTTCTTCTACGTGAAGGCATGGCCACAAATAAACCGGATGGGCCATTTATAACTCTGAGATCCCTAATAACGAAACAATCATCAAAGACTATTGATGCATAGGCTTTTAATCTTTCGTTGTCTTTTATTGGGAACACCTTTACTTCTGTAATCTCCATATTCTGACCTCCCATAAATCTCGTTGAAGGTAAACAACCCTTCGTTGTTCTTTAATTACATTAAGACATTACATTAAAAATGGTGCCATCATGGTTGATTAGGTTGACCACCTCATGGTGTTATCATGGTGTCCACCTCAAATACCATAAGTTTAGCCCCTTACAATGAAGACCTTACAGCATTTAAAGTAAGCAGTTCTACGAAATCAAACTGCTTTTGCAATATAGCAAAAAATACGTTTCCAAAGCCAACCAATTTTCAGAAACCAACCTACCCATATAATATACTAAGGTATTTTCCACGAAAGTCAATGATTTTTTTAAGTTTTTTTAATTTTTCAGTCTGCGTAAGCACTATTACTAATGTCCGATATTTGATTAAGGCGCATATAACTAACTGATAATATTAATTTTATCAGAAATTTTGCTTATAGTCAACCTGAAATTTGAACCAGTCAGCAGGAGAGGTGAAATCGATAACTTAGCGATAATAAAATGGAATATTATATTTTGATCAGATACTAGTGAAGCAATATATTAACCAATGAAATTACATCAACAATTTTTTGTCGATGTTAAATCCTTAAGCGTCTAAGAGTCTATAAATTCCGTTGTAGATATATACTGATACCCGGTATGCTTTTTTAGATTGTTCATTGCATTAAGAAGGTGTGCATTATCATTGAATACACCAAATACTGTAGACCCGCTACCTGACATCAGGGCACCTGCAGCCCCTGATGCAAGCAGTTCTTTTTTGATCCGGGCTACTTGTGGGGATATAGGAAAAACCACATCCTCAAGGTCATTAACCAACCAGTCTTCAGGGGCTAACTTCCATATATTATCTATATTAAGTATATCCTTTTTATGATGAGGTGTTTTTTTGATCTTGGCGTAAACACTAGCTGTCGGAATACCAAACGGTGGGGTTACAAGAAGATATGCCCTGTCTTCAAGTTCGATCCTCTTTAATGGAATATCTCCCCTGGCCCCCATAACCAGGGGTTGTTTAAGGATAAAAAATGGACAATCAGCACCTAATTTACCTGCCATTGATAACAGCCTTTTTCCCCCAAGTCCGGTTTTAAATATGTCATTCATTGTGGTAAGTACACATGCGGCATCGCTGCTGCCACCCCCAAGACCTGCGCCGGAAGGGATATGTTTTATAAGTTTTATAGATACACCCTTTTCTAGCCCTGTTTCATCAAAAAACAGTTTGGCAGCCCTGAAAGCCAGGTTGTCCTTTTTATCACCAGCATATCCTGAAGTCTCCAGCTTTATCCCGCTGACTGCAGGATTTATATATATCTCATCAAAGATATTCAGAGGCACCATAATGGTTTTTAGCTCATGGTAACCATCAGGTCTTTCCCCCAAAATCTTGAGATAGATATTAATCTTGGCAGGTGCGAGGACCTTCAATTTACATCAATGGCTACATAAAGTGGGCTTGAACCCCTTTGGACAAGCAGAAGCACAGTATCCCCTTTCTTCACATCATGAAGTACATCCATGTAATCCGCAACATCTTTTACCTGGTGTCCATTGATCTCTTTTATGATATCTGCTTGCCTTATATTACTGGATGATGCGCTCCCTTTGGGATCTATACCTGCAACGAAGATGCCGCTGGTGTCTTTAAGGTTATATCTTTGCGAGATCTCAGGTGTAATCTCCTTTAATTTAAGCCCTAATTTATCTTGTGTTTCCTCTGATTTGCGTTCCCGGCCATAAAGGCTTGCAACATGCTTATCCGTACGTTTCTCTAACTTTGTTGTAAGTTCCACCTCATGCTTATCTCGCCACACTACAATTTTTACCTTAGATTCCGGTTTGAGGCCTGCGATCAGTCGTGTCAAACTATAAGAATCCTTTACCTCCCGGGAATTTATCTTAAGGATCACATCGCCCTTTTTTATCCCTGCTTTATCTGCAGGATCTCCCGGGTAGACCATAGATACGATAGCGCCCTTTGGTCCCTTGAGTCCCACTGCACGGGCTATCTCAGGGGTTACCTGCTGTATTGCCACTCCGAGCCAGCCGCGAGTAACACTACCTGTTTCCTTCAATTCGGGCAGGATATTCTTGGCCATATTTATGGGTAGGGCAAAGCCGATACCCTGACCAGTTGCCACTATGGCTGTATTGATACCTACAACCTGGCCCTTCATATTGATTAAAGGCCCTCCGGAATTTCCCGGGTTTATAGCTGCATCTGTCTGGATAAAATTATCATAGGGTCCTGCGCCTATAATCCTTGCCTTGGCACTTACAATGCCTTGGGTCACGGTGTGACCCAAACCGAAGGGGTTTCCTATTGCTATAACCCAGTCTCCAATGTTAAGGGAATCTGAGTCGCCTAGGCCTACTGTTGGCAGATCCTCTTTGTGCGTATCTATTTTTATAAGGGCGATATCTGTTTTTTCGTCTTTCCCCACAACCTTGGCTTCAAACTCTCTCTTATCTGCAAGGGATATGGATATTTTCTCAGCGCCTGCTATTACATGATAATTGGTAAGTATATAACCACCACCTGATATAATAAAACCAGAGCCCAAACTTTTTTGCCGCATGTCTTTATTAGGCAGGTTATTAAAAAATTTATTAAAGAAATCCTCGAATCGATCAGATTTGCCTTTTGGCCCGTAAAACCTCTTGAACATATCTTCACTATGTATAACCTTTGTGGTCCGGATATTAACTACAGCCGGCTTCGCTTTTTTAGCGAGTTCACTAAAGCTCGGTATTATAGTAATAGGGGTTTTCTCTTTGGCTCCTTCATCCCAAAATAGGGCTGCCTGGCTGGTGGAAGAAAGGTTTAGGGATGAAGCAATAAATATCCCAATAACAACGGATGAGACTGCTACGATAATAAGTGTAGTAATAGATACTATTTTCATCTTCACTTGTTATTCTCCTTTGTTGCATCTACAAACCCAAGTTTTAGTTCGTAAAGTACATTCTTTATCAAGTCTTGCTCTTGATCTGTAAGGTTTCCTCTTGTTTTCTCTTCCAACATAGAGACAATATCAATATTTTGTTGTGCAAGCCGCAGATTCTTTACTGTTTTACCCGTCTGAGGATCCGGAACCTTTCCCATAGATATTATGGAAGCGCTTGCCAGGCTCATGATTAGAGTGGGGAAATCAATCTTTGGTAAACTCTTCTCGTCGGATGTCTCTTGTGTTTGGGAAGTCTCGGAATTGTCAGTAGGTTTGGGTTCTATTATTTTCTCCGCCTCTTTTTTTGTGGAGGCCTCTTTGTCTTCCCCCCGGCTATCCTTGATGGTGTAGCCCTTTTTCTTTTCTTCCATATATCCTCCTTGTTGGATTCGTATAATTGAATTTTAGGGGTAAAACAAAGCGATGTCAAGTGTATGTCCGTGGCCAGTACCAGTTTTATGGGTATGGAGTATTAATCCATCTATTTAAATTGTTATTGAAATATTAAGATAGAGCATATCTTGTCTTTAAGATATATTAGCTTTTGATGCAATTGGTGTATTGTATTAAGTCCACCATGACAAAATTGAGATCAAAGCTCTCCCCGTATGAGCAATAAGAGGGCATACGCCCTCTTATTGCTAAGCTTTCTTAGGTGGCTTATTGACTAGTGTAATTACTGCTCCTAGAATACAACTTGCAGAAGCAATAACAAATGGAGTACTCCATGCACTTACGCCTGTGCCAGAAGCCTGTGCTATGTCCTTGAAATATCCTGCAATCTGAGGGCCTACGATCCCAGCAAAACCATAGGCAAGAAATACCCACCCATAATTTTTGCCAATAGTTGTATTGCCAAAGTAGTCAGCTGTAATTGCCGGGAAAAGGGCAAAGTTACCACCGAAATTAAACCCTATAATACACGCACAAACAATAAGCCCTAGAGATATACTCCCAAACTTATAGAATAGGGCCATAATTATTCCCTGCAAGGCACACATCAAAAATATGGCTAAACGTCTACCTATGGTATCTGAAACAGAGCCCCAGACGATTCGTCCGAGGCCATTGAATATTGCATAAAACGCCATAGCTGTTCCTGCCACGGCAGATGCTGATGTTATACTTATACCTTTGCTTGATAAGGCATCAATCCCAAAGAGCTTTATACAGCCAATCACCATTAACCCAGCAAGGGCACTTAATAAAAATGTCAAAAAGGTCATGTAAAATTGAGGTGTTTTAAGCATTTCGCCTGTGTCGAAGTTTATTGCTCCATTCAGTGAAGCACTTGCATCATTTGTATCAGGAGGGGTATAGCCCTCAGGCAGCCATCCTCTTGGGGGGTCTACCATAACAATACTCCCCAAGAGCACCATGATCATGAAGATGATCCCATAGAGCAAAAACACACTCTGGACACCACCAAGGCCAAAGAAATTGAGCTTATCCAAAAGACCAAACCAGGAGCCAGCTGACTTGACCCATATAAGTGCCCCGAAGCCAAAGCCAGCCACTGCGAGTCCTGTGATCAGCCCCTTCTTATCAGGGAACCACTTGACACCGACTGCTATGGGGACAACATACGCAAGACCAATACCTGCTCCGCCTAAAAGCCCTATAAAGACCATTTGGGAAACAAAAGAATTTCCCAAGAGTCCACCCAGGATATATCCTGATCCCAGGACAATTCCTCCTGACACAGCCAGTATCCTTGGCCCGTATTTTGCCTGTAGCCGTCCGGATATCACCATTACGACCGCAAAGACAAAGAGACCCAGAGAGAACACCCACATTGCCTGTTTAGTAGAGAATGCGTATATGCCATTAGGGTCTGTAAGTTTAGGTGTAAATACTGACCAAGCATAAATAGCACCAAGACATAGTTGGATAGCCACTGCACCAATAACAACCCACCATCTGTTCATAACATCTTGTCTTTCTGACATTTAAACCTCCTTGGTTCTGCCTCAAAAAAATATTATGGGGGATATATGTGCCTCATGGGAAGATGTCAATAAAGAAATATATTAACTACTCAGGTGGATAGGTTAAAGGCTGAAGGTTTTTAAGGAAAAGATTTACAAAACCCAATAATAGCATAGGCATTCAAATATAATACTCTCCAAATACGGCCTTTGCCGCCCAAGGGATATCAGGATCCTTCAGTCTAATAGCCTTCAGGCTAATAACCTGAGCAGTTACGAAATATATTACAATAATTTTTTTTGTTGTCTTATCCCTTTTTAATCTGTTATAAATTAAACGATTAAACTAGTGTCAGTCAAAATTAAGAGAGGGGGCATTATGGATATTACAAGGCGGAACTTCTTAAAGCTTACCGGTGGTACTTTAGCAGCTGCCGGCATTGGGGCAGGGGCAGGTGTAAGGCCTGGATTAGCTCAACCCAGAAAGATTCGCTATGCCAAAGAAGTGCCTACTATCTGTCCATACTGTGCTGTAGGTTGTGGGATTATCGCCCATGTAAGGGATGGTAAGGTGATAGATACAGAGGGCGACCCTGATCACCCGATCAGCAGGGGTTCTTTATGTTCTAAAGGCAGCGCCCTGTATCAGATCTCTAATAATGATAAGCGCTTAGCGAGGCCTTTATATAGGGCGCCAGGGGCTGATACGTGGAAAGAGGTAGACTGGGACTGGACAATAGATAGGATTGCCAAGAATGTAAAAGAAGCAAGAGATAAGGGTTTTATACGTAAGAACCTTAAGGGCCAAACAGTAAACAGGGTGGAAAATATTGCATCATTAGGTGGTGCCCCCCTGGATAATGAGGAGGTTTACGCATCAGTTAAGCTTAACAGGGCACTTGGCCTTGTGTATATAGAACACTGCGCACGTCTCTGACATAGCTCTACTGTCGCCGGTCTGGCGAACTCATTTGGCCGTGGTGCAATGACGAACCATTGGATAGATATCAAGAACTCGGATTGTATTATGATCATAGGTTCTAATGCTGCAGAGAATCATCCTGTATCATTTAGGTGGGTGAACGAAGCAAGGGCCAAACGTGGTGCGAAGTTAATACACGTGGATCCCAGATTTACCCGTACATCCGCTGTATCAGATGTGTATGCACCTTTAAGGTCTGGCACGGATATAGCGTTTATAGGTGGTATTATAAACTATGCAATCCAAAAGGGTCGCATACAGAAGGATTATGTCCGTAACTATACCAATGCCGCCTTTTTGGTTGATCCCAGGTTCAAGACCCCCACTGATCTGGACGGAGTGTTCTCTGGGCTAAATAATAATAAATATGATAAAGCTACATGGAAATATCAGCTGGATGAAGCAGGTAATCCTGAAAAGGATTTTACACTGGAGAATCCGAATTGCGTATTTCAGCACCTGAAGCGGCACTATAGCCGGTATACCATAGAGATGGCGTCGAAGATTACCGGGTGTGATCCTGGACTATATGAAGAAGTTTGTGATTTATACACATCTACCTACAAGCCGGAAAAATCTGCCACCATCATGTATGCTATGGGCATTACGCAGCATACCTATGGCTCGCAGAATGTCAGGATATTGGCTGTACTGCAACTCTTATTAGGTAATATTGGTGTAGCAGGCGGTGGCATAAACGCCCTAAGGGGCGAGTCTAATGTTCAGGGTTCTACTGATCATGCAGCATTGTTCCATATCCTGCCCGGCTATCTAAAGACCCCCAAGGCATCTCAAGAGGGTTTAGCTAAGTATCTTGAGGTCAACACCCCCAAATCTGATGATCCCATGAGTGCGAATTGGTGGGGTAATTATCCGAAGTATATGGCAAGCTTGCTAAAGGCATTTTGGAGGGATGTGGGCATAGAAGAATCTTACAACTATCTTGCCAGGATTGATGATGGAAGGAATTATTCCTTCATGAGCATGTTTGATAGCATGATGGAGGGTAAGATAGATGGTCTATTCTGCTGGGGCCAGAATCCAGCTGTAGGTGGCCCTAATACAAGGATGGAGAGATTAGCCTTAGCAAAGCTGGATTGGTTGGTGGTAGCGGACCTCTGGGAGACTGAGACAGCAAGCTTTTGGCAAAGGCAAGCAGGAGTGAATCCAGCTGATATAAAGACAGAGGTGTTTTTACTGCCCGGTGCTGCATCGATGGAAAAGGAGGGGTCCATATCTAATTCCGGCAGATGGGCCCAATGGCGTTATAAGGCAGTTGATCCGCCAGGGAAGGCAAAACCGGATTTAGAGATCATGACGGAGTTGCTATATAAGATCGGAGATCTCTACAGAAAGGAAAGTGGTGCATTTCCTGAACCCATATTAAACCTTACTTGGGTTTATGGCAAGGATGGCTTGGGTAGTAGCGCCCATGAGCCATCTCCCAGGGAAGTAGCTAAAGAAATTAATGGTTACTTCCTTAAAGATACTATAATAAAAGGTAAGATATTTAAAGCAGGCTCCATGGTGCCGAGTTTTGTGTATCTGCAGGAGGATGGCTCTACTTGCAGTGGTAATTGGCTGTACTGCAACTCGGTTTCAGATAAAGAGAACAAACTCATGCGCAGAGGAACATCCGACCCCACAGGCCTTGGGTTTTATCACAACTGGTCTTGGTGCTGGCCTGTAAACAGAAGGATTATATACAACAGGGC
Source organism: Thermodesulfobacteriota bacterium (assembly GCA_034716155.1). Classification (GTDB taxonomy): domain Bacteria; phylum Desulfobacterota; class Desulfomonilia; order UBA1062; family UBA1062; genus JAGGYK01. The sequence goes on along the minus strand of JAYEFR010000009.1, from coordinate 1,438 downwards.
GAGTGTTGATGAAAAAGGCAGACCTTGGGCAAATGACAAGCCGGTGATTTGGTGGAATGGCTTAACCAAAAAGTGGCTGGGTGATGTACCTGATGGTGGTTGGTCACCAGGGACTAAGTATCCATTTATTATGTTACCCCATGGTCATGCAAGGTTGTTCGCTCCTGGTTTGGGTGATGGACCATTTCCGGAACACTATGAACCCTTGGAAAGTGTAGTAAAGAATCAGGTATCTTCTCAGCAGGTTTCTCCTGTGATTATACGCTGGGATAAGATGAATAAGAAGGGATATGCTGTTGCCTTATACAATAGTGAGGAAGCCAAGAAATACTCAATAGTATGTACTACTTATAGGGTAAGTGAACACTGGCAGACTGGGCAAATGACTAGGTGGCTACCTTGGCTGTGCGAGTTGTTCCCTAATATGTTTGTGGAAATCAGTGAGGAACTTGCCCGAATAAAGGGTATAAAAAGTGGGGATAAGGTAGTTATCTCATCTGCAAGAGATGAAAAAGGCATAGAGGCATACGCTATGGTAACCAAACGATTTAAGCCATTTAAGGTAAATGGCAGCCTGGTTCATGAAATGGGCATGCCATGGTCTTTTGGTTATAAGGGGCGTGTAACTGGTAGCATTGCAAATGATATTACGCCATATGTTGGAGATGCGAATACCTTGATCCCGGAGTACAAGGCGTTTCTTGTGGATGTAAATAAGGTGAGGGGGTAAGCCATGACGGAATATATAAAGCTTATAGACACGACAAAATGTACAGGTTGCAGGGCATGTCAGGTGGCATGTAAGCAGTGGAATGGTCTACCGGCAGAAAACACGACCTTTACTGGTTCATATCAGAACCCTCCGGATCTCTCGTATAATACCTGGACATTGATTCGGTTCGATGAGATTGATGTAGATGGTAATATTAAGTGGCTTATGCGCCATGATGCGTGTATGCACTGTGAAGATCCGGCGTGTGTGAAGGCCTGCCCATCTCCTGGGGCATTGGTAAAGACACCGGAAGGGGCAGTGGTACATAATCCAAAATACTGTATAGGGTGCAAGGCATGTATGATAGCCTGTCCATTTGATATACCTAGATATTCACATGAAAAGGATGAGATCGCTAAATGTACCCTCTGTTATGATCGAACTACAGATGGTAAAAAGCCTGCATGTGTTACTGCATGTCCGACCGGTTGCCTGGATTTTGGGCCAAAGGATGAAATGATAGAAAAGGCCAGGGCCAGGGCTGAAGAAGTTGGTGGCTATATATATCCGAACAATCCTAAGTATAAAACCCATGTGTTATACGTGCTTCCAAAGGGTGTGGATATGAAGGCATATTCTCATCTTAATCCGAATCCAAAGATGCCTGCTACTGTGTTGTGGTGGAAAAATCTATTCAAACCATTTACCCTGCTCGGGATGGGTGGT
>JAYEFR010000008.1:0-6314 GCA_034716155.1 Thermodesulfobacteriota bacterium | reverse complement strand
TGATATTCTCATACAGCTCCCTGTAGCGCAGCTCTGACTCCTGTAGCGCCTTTGACCTCTTGTCTACATCGTACTCTAAGTTATGTGCATAGTATGAGAGTCTCTGGGCCAGATTGTCCAGCTCCATCCTGAGGTTGAATTCCCTTTCCCATGCTTTTGTTTCCCAATAACACTGGGCAATAGTGATGAGGATAAAGAATATAAAAAAGAAGCTGTTATTAAAAAACATCCTTATATTGGCATTTGTTGGATCGCAAAGTAGAAAGATCGGTATGGCGTATACAAGATATAATAAAACACCGGAGATAGTGCTCTGTAGTGCATTCAACGGCAGAAATGTAGAAAAGGTGACCAGTACCATAAGTATGCCAACATAATAAAATGATGCATAACCACCTAAGTTAACCACCATCATGGATATGGTTGTCCCGGCTATTATATAAGCGGTAATAGCTATCGCAAATGGGTGTCTATGTCCTATCTCGGTCCGATAGATCCCCAGAAGGATTAAGAAAAGACCTGCACAGGAGATCCTGTAGACAAAGAATAACTTCAAATATCCCCTTGCAACTACATAGTCCAGGACAGTAAATAAAGGGATAAGGATTATCCCTATCCATAATATTGCCCATACCTTTTGATAAAGTAGTGCCTTTGTCTCTTCTCTATATTTTTCAGTATGCTCTGGACGTATCAATCCCATATGTTGTCCCTATCGGAAGGATTTTCTAGAATGTTTAGATATTTTATGTGTAACTGCCCAGGTTGTTTAGGCTGAAGGATATTAGACTGAAGGCTACTGGTATCCCCTGGGTGGCAAAGGCCGTATTTGGAGAGTATTATACTTGAATGGCTATGCTATTATTGAGTTTTGTAAATCTTTTCCTTAAAAACCTTCAGCTTCTAACCTATCCACACATAGTAGTTACTTTTATGTAGTAAGTAGGTTTATATAATCCCCGAAAGGTCTTGATGCATGAAACTCGGGGAGATACCCTTGAGCAGAGTCTATTTCCTGGGTGTATATGGTCTCAAACCCCAGAGAGATGGCCTTATCTAATACCACCTGATATTCGTCCTTTGAGATGGCTCGTTTCATGTCTTCTATATCTCCTCTATAGCACGTTGGGTTATACTGTGACATGATGCTTATAGGTATCTTAAGTGATATATCTGCGAGGAATTCCAATACGGCAAATGGATTTGAGAGCATGCCCGGCAGGAGCAGGTGCCTTATGAGAAGTCCATTTACAGCCCTTTCTTGTGTATCCTCTATAAGCGGCCCAACATCTTTCCAGATATGCTCGATGATCTTGCGGGCTATGTCCCAGTAGTTGGACACCTTGCTCAAGATCTTACCTGTCCGATTGTCACCGTATTTTAGATCTATTAAGTATATGTGAGCATGCTCATACCACATCCGTATAGTAGATATTTGCTCATAGCCACTGGAATTTATAATAATGGGCAGGCTCAGTCCCATTCTTTTTGCCTGGGTTAGAGACTTTATGATCCATGGGGTATAGTGTGTTGGGGAGACAAGGTTTATATTTGAACACCCAAGCCTTTGCAATTTGATCATATATTGGGCTAAGCGGTCGGTTTCTACAGGTATTCCAAAGTTGGCATGGCTTATCTCTTTGTTCTGGCAATACTCGCATCTCAAGGGGCACCCGGAAAAAAATATGGCCCCAGAGCCTTCACCCTGTACAAAAGGGGGCTCTTCTCCTTTGTGTATTACAATGGCTCCGATTTTAACATAATCTCTTGCCTGACAGATACCCTCTTTTGCAGCTCGATCTATGTTACAATGCCTTGGACAAAGATTGCATTTTCCCATCACAGATTTTCTATATCTTCTAATATGGCCTTTCCATTGGTATCTCTTGGTATTCTTTCTACAAACACAATCTTTCTGGGTGCCTTATACGATGCCAGTTGTGTTCTGGCAAAACTTTTTAATTGCTTTTCAGTAAGCATTGGGGCATCCTTTACAACATACGCCTTGATTATTGCCCCCCTCATGAGATCAGGCTCACCTGTGATAGCAGAGTCTTTGACCCCAGGATGCGAGTTGAGAACCGCTTCCACCTCCTTGCAGTAGACATTAAAGCCTGAGGTAATAATCATGTCTTTTTTATAACCGGTTATGTATATATATCCGTCCTCGTCCATATATCCGAGATCCCCTGTATATAGCCACCCGTTTTTTATGACATTAGATGTCTCTTTTGGCCGTTTATAGTATCCTTTCATGATATTTGGGCCTTTAAATATGAGTTCACCCCCCTGATTATGTCCAAGTGTATTCCCTTTTTCGTCAACTACTCTGGCCTTCACATGTGGTACGGTCTTTCCTATTGATCCAGGTTTTATCTTTATATGGATATTGTTTACCGTACATACAGGGGTTGCTTCAGTAAGCCCGTAGCCTTGTCGTATATCCGTATGAAACTTGTCTTTAAATTCATTGTATATCTCTAGAGACAGGGCTGAGCCACCGGCGATTAATGCCTTCATCTGTGAATAGTCTATGCCATTTAAGTCCGGGTAGTTTAATAATGCATAGAATAGGGTTGGCACCCCGTTGATGATATTTACTCCCCCATCTGTAAGTGCATGATAAAGTTCTTTAAAATCTATCTTTTTCATGAGATATATAGTCCCGCCTAAGCGGAGCATTGGCAGCATATTTGCGGACACACTAAATGTATGAAAGCAGGGGATTAATGTAAGAGTAGTGTCTGTCTCATCAGCACCTGCACATGTCCTCAAAAGATCAGAGTTATGATCCAGATTCCCATGTGTGAGCATAGCGCCCATTGGAACCCCTATAAGGCCGGATGAATATACCATAACAGCCACATCATCAGGGTCCATATCCTCTATTGTCTTGTGGCAAGGCCCTGTGATCCAGGAATTAAAATTGCCGCCTTCGCCTGTGGTGATTACAATATCAAGCGGACATATGTCTTTTATCTTAGAATATCTTTCGACTCTTGAATCCTCCAGTATAATACCTTTGGCCGTTGAGTCTTTAAGTATATGTTGCAATTCCCTGGAGGTATACGACGGATTTACAGGGATTACAACACCGCCCATTTCTATTATTGCCATATAAGATATTATAAATTCAGGCATGTTGGGTAGCATGAGGACAATACGATCCCCCTTTTTAATGCCACGACCTCTCAATGCCGTAGCAAAAGCAGATGCCATTTTATCCAATTCGTAAAAGGTTATGTTTTGGTCTTTATATAGTATACAGGTCTTCTTGGGTTTCTCTCTGGCATTTCGATCTACCCAGGAGTATATATTCATGGAATCCCCCTTGTTTTATTGAATTAGCAACCTTATCTCATCTTGACTATTATATCGCCTATTATATTTGCAGCCTCATCACTGCGATCTGCAGCGTTACTCAGGTGTCTGTAGATCTCTCTCATCTTCAACATGTAGATGGGATCATCCCCTTCAAACAATTTTCCCAGGGCCTCACGATAGGCCCTTTCCATCTTGTTTTCGTATACCTTTGCCTGTGTTGCATGCTCTATGGCAATGTTGGGATATTGATGCAGATTTTTTAATGCAGCTACCAATTCTGTTCCTGCCTTTTTCAGGATACCCGCCATTCTATTGAGAAAGGAGTCTGCGTCCACCTTATAGATCTGCATCTCATATACAGTAGTACATGCATAATCCATCACATCGTCTACTGCCCTGGACAGGGCAAATATGTCCTCTCTGTCTATCGGAGTGGTGAATGTCTGATTGAGTTCCTCTATTATGATCCTGCGAAGTTCATCTGCTTCTTTCTCTATCTCCTTTACCCTTGTTGCGTTTTCTTTTGTTGCATTTGAGACAAATTCACACAGGGCGTCTAATCCCTCAAGAGTTTTATTGCCCTGATCATATAACATATTAAAAAAGTTAATATTCTTTTTTTTAAACCACATACTGAAGTTTTATGACCTCCAAGTTGTTATAATTGCCATAAGTGAGATTAATTGCTAATTCATAATATGATATATCTTAAGTATCAATCTCTTCTTTAACTGAATATCATGCTTATGGCTACCGATAATTTCACAGACGTAACTTTTTTATGATCTTCTGATATACCTCTTTTATTTAGCCATTATTCCAGATGTGGTATTTTGATATATGCCGGCCTTTTTGCGAGACCATGATCCCTGACCCCTATTTTCATATAAAAGGGCAAGGTCTTTTGCAGTTAATGTCCGGCATGGCAGAACAATGGTCACATCTTTTTGTAAGTGTTGCCTATATTGATGGTATAGGATAACATAAATAATATGTGGAAGGATGTGATAGGACACTTATCCCAGATAGAGATGCTGAAATCGCACATTGCCTCAGGTCAGATGGATCATGCGTATCTCTTTGCAGGGATAAAAGGCTTAGGCAAGACCATGGTAGCTATGGAATTCTTCAAGGCCATCAATTGTCGTAAGACCCCTGGAGACCCATGTGATGCATGTCCTTCATGTATAAAGGCCATATCAGGAAATCACCCTGATCTAATAAAGATTGGCCTAAAAAGTGGAAGCTGGATAAAGGTAGAAGATGTAAGAAGTGCACTTGAAGGGATCGCTTTAAGACCTTTTGAAGCAAGGTTCAGGGTAGTTATAATAGAACCTGCTGAACTGATGAATCAAGCCAGTTCGAATGCAATTCTAAAGACCTTGGAGGAACCCCCGGATACAACCATATTTATACTTATTGCTCACAAACCCAGTCTCTTACTGCCTACCATTATTTCCAGGTGTCAAAGGATAAGATTCTCCCCGATAGATCCCAAAGCTATTTATGAGATGACACAAAGCAAAATAGATCCATTTGTAGTAAGCCTTTCTTCTGGGGCTATAGGTACTATGGTATCATCTGATGCCGATTTCATACTTGAGTGCGGAAAAGGGATCATTTCCATTTTTAAGGGCAGCGATCCATTTAGTCTTGCATCCAGTCTGGCCTCTTCCGTCAAAGCCGATAGGGATCTTATCCCTGTCATGATTTCTACTATAGAGTCTGTGATAAGGGATATTATAGTTATGAAAGATGGCGGAGATAATATTATTAACAGGGACCTTTACGACATACCTTTTAGGCACATAACGGCCTATGACATCAGTCAGATTCTGGATTGTATTCATGAGATAAGATGCGGAGTGAATGATAACATAAATCTAAAGATTGCCATAAGTGAGCTGTTTTTGAAGTTAGCCAGTATAATATCCCCTTGAAATATAGGTAAAGTCAGCAGCCTGATAAATAGTTAGTACGAAAACGAATCATGGGTAATCTTGAGGTAATCGAGAGGCAGAATCCTTGTATTAAAACAGGGGTCGGTTGTCAGTGGACAGTGGGAGCAATTATTCTATCTGGGAATTTCACAACGGACTATGGACGACTGACAGGGATAGGGCTGAGTTAAAAGACACCGCATGGCTGGTAGATTTTCATCCTTTTCTGCCTTTGACGGATTATGGATGTCTATCCGGGTTTTTGAGAGTCGAGTTCCGGATTCCTTACGGATAGAACCGGGCAAAGAGCCCTCTTTACCACCTTTTCCGCAGTGGAGCCAAAGAGTATGTGTTTCAGACCTGTACGCCCACGTGTGCCTATAACAATAAGGTCTATTTGTTCCTTTTTTGCAAAATTAATGATCTCATTAAATGGTATGCCATGAACAATATATGTATCACATGTGGTGTCGGGTGGCACTAGAGTAGATGATACCTCTTCCAGTCTTTTTGCAGCATTGCCTTCGAATTCAGCATACAGCTGAGGCAGGATGCTAAGATTTAGATTAAACTCCGAGAATTCCGTGAAATCCTGAAGCACATGAAGCAGGTATAGTCTTGCATCAAAAAGCTTGTTTAGGCCTATGGCATACTGGAGCGCATATTGCGCGGATGCACTAAAGTCAGTTGGTATAAGTATTTTTTTTATCATATTATAAAAAATAATTCGTCTTTTGGTTTTGTCAAGGCCTCCATAGGTCAATTTTAAGGTAATGTCTTTTTTAAGTGCCTCTAATCTTAAGATAAAAAAGGTTTTCTCCAGAGATTAAGCAAGCTTACACACTTTGTGTGTTTGTGCCTGTTTTCATAGCAGTAGCAGAAATAATTAGAGCAGATTGACTCACAGGTGGGCTTCGTATATGATTTATGTATAATTTTTGAATATACTTAAAACTATCAGGAGGGTAAATAATGGCTCTACATATAGTTATCATGGCTGGAGGTAAAGGGGAGCGTCTATGGCCTTTGTCTAGAGATGGCAAGCCGAAA
>JAYEFR010000007.1:11874-29159 GCA_034716155.1 Thermodesulfobacteriota bacterium | reverse complement strand
CCGGGAACGGGCTCTCGGAAGTGAAGAGAAAGCGCTTGGGATTATAAGGGGGAATGAGAAACAAATTGCTGAAATATTTGCGGAGGTAAAACCATGAACGAAAGACTTTATTTACTAAAAATCAGGCTGCTCGACATCGAACCCGAAATATGGCGGCGTTTTGTTGTGCCGGGCAGCATTACCCTGGACCGCCTGCACGATGTAATTCAGATTGTGATGGGGTGGAAAGATTATCACCTGCATGCATTTACTATCGGTAAAAAACGCTATACAGAAGATCCGGAGTTTAGAGATGATGGTGCTGAAGACGGTAGATATCGCCTGGGTGATCTGATGAAGCAGAAAGGCCGTACATTCAATTACATATACGACTTTGGTGACGGCTGGGAACATGAGATCATCCTTGAAGACAGCCGCTATTTCGACCCGGAGCTTCAATTTCATATTGAGTGTCTGGAAGGAGCCGGAGCCTGCCCACCTGAAGATGTTGGCAGCGTTCCGGGATACTATGAGTTCTGCGAGGCCCTGAAAGACCCAAGCCATGAAGAGCATAAAAGTTACAAAGAATGGTTTGCCGGTTTTCCATGGTATGACGGTATCTTTAACAGCGAAAAGTTTGATATTGAAAAAGTAAATTGCGAATTGATGAAATATCAGCGCTGGTCAAGAGACCGTTACCATCTCTGGTGAGGTATTCAATGAGCAGCAAGATACAATTCCAGATTTGGATCAGCAGTGTACATACAATTTCAACTTATTCTTACCGGAAACATTGACACTAGATCGACTTATATGCTCATCCTGCTGCAAACGGGTTGGCCATGGCACAGCCACCGTTGGATTTACAGCAAGCGAATAAAGATAAACAGCGCAATAAGAAAGATGGCAATGGCTGTCTGGTGTTCTGTATTCTCAATGGCCGAGGCAAAAGACCATGGATGCTTTGCCCCTTCAGGATATGGATCAAACCTCGGGATAAAGTAGGGAACCTCTTCCTTATATTTTATAAACTCCTCACCAAAGAGTTTTTCTAACCTCCCCCACTCCCTCTCCTTCTTTCTGGGGATGTAGGAAAAGAAAAACACAGCGCAGACAATCACCCATATAACTGGGTTCTTTGCCATTATACAAAGCCCTGTCCCAACAATAAAACTGCCTAGATACAGAGGGGACTGCATATATGCATATGGCCCTGAGGTTGTTAACTCATCATTTTTTATTATGTGCCCTGCTGCCCAAAACCTGAGTGCCTCCCCCATCAATACAACTATAAATCCGAAAAAACATGAGCTGCCTGTTGGATTGGCAAATATTACCAGCAGAGCTATTAAAATATATAATGGGAGAGTCCTGCTCGTGATCTTTTCAAGCTTCTTTTCTAAATCCATTTTAGACCTCATTTATGATTTTAATCTTTCATTATATGCTTATCTCAATGCCGTCAAGCCCAACATCCAAGAAAAATGGGAGACTCACGTAGATTTGGGTAAGAGCTTTTGGTCGTTTTACCCCAATTTCTCCCACAATTAGCCATAACCTCAAAGATTACAGAGTTAAAAGTATTGTAATGATGCGGATTTATGTGGAAATCTCTTTCCCGTTTTTCTTAGAAGATTGGGCCTGAATCCAGATAATAGCACATGTAATCATGGCAGTGCCCAAAAGCAAAGACCAACTAAGGGCTTCAGCAAATATACTTATACCAAGTACACCAGCAAATACTATCCTTGATGTGGACAAGATACTTCCATCCAATGCCCTTACATACCTATATCCATAAGTAAGTAAATATTGCCCTGCAAACGTAAGTACACCTATTAGGATTAGCAAACCGAAAAATCTAATATCAGGTACTACAAATCCAGGCCACCCTATTAAAGTGACCCCCATCCCAATCGTCATAAGATAATAAAGGATAGTAAACGAACTGTCTGTAGCTCTGGCTTCTCTTAAGGATGAAATCCCTCCTCCCGCCAATACCCCTGAAATCAACGCCCATATATCACCAACACAAAAATTTATTTCGGGTCGTATAACAAAATATATACCCGTCATTGCCATGGTAATGGCAATAACCTTTGTATAAGTAAAGGGCTCTTTATTCCAAAACGGGGCAATCAATGCTACAAAAATAGGATATGTCATATTAAGGAGATTTGCATTTACAAGTGTAGTGCTAGATATGCCGATAAGAAAGGTGATTATTGCCATAACAGTAAATATACTTCTCAGCATAACCCATCTTGGATTTACCGGTCTTATAGACCTGGGATGTATAATAAGCATAACATTTAAGATAAAAAAACCTACTGCAAACCCGGCTAAAGCAACCTCTATAGGGGGTATACCGTGAAAGTTAGCTACCTTTGCACACATTGATCCAAGAGCAAGGGCCAATGCAGAGCCAATAATACTGAACGCACCTGTTAAAGAAGGCCTTATTCTGAATACCAAGGTAAATTTCCTCGCTCTTGATTATTATCGAGATATCCGTACCAAATTGCCTCTCAAACATCAAGAGATCGCCATGGAGGGATACTTTTTTATTAAGATTGCAATTAATTACTCGACTTTTCCTAAGCAGACCACAAAATTCCTTAAAAACATCTTGATTGTATAACCCGTTTTAGTCTAACCAAGGGGTATGCTTGCCATTGATATAGGTAATACTCACATAACCCATGCCATCTTTGGCGGGCCTGATATAAAAAATCTATGGAGGATGGATACTAGATCCTGTGATACCCCGGATACATATTGGGATGCCTTTTCTGTCGAAATGGGCTACAAACCAAAAGAGATTGCCATATCCAGTGTTTGTGACCACATAACAAGGATTATAACAAAAGCCTTTGAATCTTACTTAAAGACCCTGCCATTTATAATAGATAATAAAACGGATATGGGCATAAAAAACCTCTATCTCACGCCAGAAACCCTTGGGGTTGACAGATTAATAAACGCGGCAGCTGCCTATCATATATATAAAACATCTCTGATCGTCGTTGATATGGGCAGCGCCACCACTATAGACTATGTAACAAAAAAAGGAGAGTTCATTGGAGGCATGATTGCCCCAGGGCTCATAAGTGCATATAAAGGGCTTGCATCCCAAGCGCCTAACCTACCAGAGATTGAATTGGTGCCACCTGATGCTGTAACAGGCCGCTCTACGGATGCATGTGCGCGCTCAGGGGTTATCGCAGGTCATGCAGCCATGATCAATGAGGTGGTAAAACTTATGGCTGAAGAGCATGGCAGTTCCCCAAAGGTGATTGTAACAGGAGGGCTCTCCACTATAGTAGAGAACTGGTTGAATAAAGACTATACAATAGATAAAAACCTTATCTTAAAAGGTATCTATTTTATATATGAACGTATTAGGCATTAATATTGCTTGTGAAATAGTGAATAACAGTTGTTTTGCTAAGGACTTTACTATATGATTAAGGCAATGCTTTCTCTAACAAAAAGAGAAGTCGCTATTGTTGTGCTTTTTATATTAGCACTTGTTTGCACCAGGGCGCAGATAGCCTTTGCTGCTGGCAGCGCGGCAGAGTCTTTCCAGAGGGCCACCAAAAATTACATAGAGCTCACCAGAGATGCAAAGAAACGGAAATACAGGACTAACTGGATAAAGGTAATAAACACATATTCTAAGGTTGCATCAAAATACCCTCATTCCAATTTTGCCCCGAGGGCCTTATATATGAAAGGAAAGCTGTATATACAGCTTTATGGTTATTCAACCAGGACATCTGATCTTGAAAAGGCCGCCAATACATTTAACTCCCTGGCCAACAAATATCCTAAAAGCAACCTCGCTGATGATGCTGTTTACAAGAGCGCCAGGATATATGATACACTGCTCGGCAACAAGAAAAAGGCCTATGAACTCTACAGACAGGTTATTACCAAATTTCCAAGGGGTGATATGGCACAAAAGGCCAGGGAGGGTGCCAATTCTATACATATAGAAGATAGGTCTAGCGCAAAACCACTTTTAGCTGATCTTTCCCTTGTAAAGAATATCCGACAGTGGTCAAATAAGGAATACACCAGGGTAGTTATTGATCTTGAAAAGGATGTGTCTTTTGACACCATGATGCTTCCTTTTGACGCCAAACTAAAAAAAGGGCCTAGATTGGTTATCGACCTTAACAAGGCCTGGATTACTCCCCAATTCCCATCCAAGATGGAGGTGGCGGATGGTAACCTATCCCGTATACGGGTGGCCCAGAATCAAAAAGATAAGGTAAGGATTGTTTTAGATCTCACCAAAAAGGCATACTATAATGCCTTTCCACTTGAAAATCCTTTCAGGATCGTAGTTGATGTAAGCACAAGAAAGAGTGTCACACAAACAGCACAAAAGCATTCGGCCTCAAATGTAAAGAAAGTTAGATCCGGCACAAGGGTAAAGACCCCAAGCGACATACCCTCTATTGCACGACAACTTTCCCTAAAGGTCTCAAGGATAGTAATAGACCCGGGCCATGGAGGCAAAGACCCTGGTGCCATAGGCCCTCATGGGGAAAAGGAAAAGGATATAGCGCTGGCTATCAGTAAAAGGCTGGCAAACAGGCTTAAAAAAGAAGGGTTTGATGTCTTTCTAACCAGGAAGACAGATGTCTTTGTATCCCTTGAAGAACGTACTGCCTTTGCCAACAAGAAAAGGGCAGACCTGTTTATATCGATTCATGCTAATGCAAACAGAAATCATTCTGTTTGCGGGGTAGAGACATATTTCTTAAATCTTACCACAGATGAAACAGCTATACAGGTAGCAGCAAGGGAAAATGCTACTACATCCAGATCCATAAGCGACCTCCAGTTAATCATAAACGACCTTATGCTCAATTCCAAGATCAATGAATCATCCAAGTTTGCCAGCTGTGTTCATAAATCCATTATTAAATCACTTAAAACTCGTGGTTATAAGAAAAAGGATCTGGGCGTTAAGCAGGCGCCTTTCTACGTCCTATTAGGCGCGCAGATGCCTTCAATATTGATGGAGACAGGCTTTATCACCCACCCAAGAGAATGTACGCTTCTACGCAACCAATCATACCAGACTGCCCTTGCAGACGGGATGGCTAAAGGTATAAATACATATATAATTAATACAACACATGCATATTATGGGGGGGGACAGTGAAGAGCATTATCATGACATTAATAATAGTTTTTATATCACTACCGGCCCTGGCTGAGCTAGGCCTTAGCAATGTAGTAGAAAAAGAGATCCAAAGGGCTCCTGCCATGCCACAGAAGCAACACTCAATCAAGTATGTGAAAGAGACATTCTATCCTTATACAATACATATGTCATCATGGAGGGACCCGGCTCCGGCTATAGAGAAAATGAACAGCCTGAGGTTAACACTTAGGCCAACATTTATCACAAAGATAGACCTCGGGAAAAAAGGCGTATGGTACAGGGTAGACTATGGACTATTCGCCACCATAAAAGATGCAGTAGTAAAATCGAGAGAATTGCAAGAGGCCAAGATTGCAAATAAAGGCGCTTTTGTTGGCATGCCAGTGCCCTATGCTATAGAGATTGGTACATTCAAGACAGAAGAACAGGCATTGGCCGAGCAATCTCGCCTTAGAAACCTAGGTGTTATCTCATATATGGTGAAGGAATCAGAAAGGTGTTTCAGACTTCTTGTAGGCGCATATCCAGACAAAGACAGCACAAAGTTAGCCCAAGATGACCTGGGGGCTATTGGCATTAGTCTCAAGATCACCAAGAGATGAAAGAAGCGCTTATAGACTCCTTTATAGAATATCTTGTTGCAGAAAGATCTGCACCTGAAAATACCTTATGTGCGTATGCAAATGACCTGAAAAGCTTTGCAACATGGATAGAAAAAATAGGGGGGAATATAAAAAAGGTAGACGATTCTGATTTAAGAGAGTTTATCACTTACTGCCGTAAGAAGGGGTTTAAGGCAATAAGTATTAATAGAAGGGTTGTTGCCATCAAGCAATTTTACAGATTCCTTTTGGATGAAGGCGTTATTAAAACTGATCCCACCAAGGATATTATACTCCCGAAAAGAGAGATGTATCTCCCGGATGTCCTTAACAAAAAAGAGGTGGACAAACTATCAAATGCCCCTGATGTGCCCTCTCCTATAGGAATAAGAGATAAGGCCATGCTCGAAGTTTTGTATGCGACCGGCCTTAGGGTCTCTGAATTAGTGAACTTAAAGATGAACAATATGAATCTGGATATAGGCTATCTGGTGACCACAGGCAAGGGGGAAAAAGAGCGGCTGATCCCATTGGGAGAGACCGCAGTTAAATGGGTAAAAAAATACATAGCGGAAGTAAGAGGCCTTCATGTAAAAAAAGGAACCAATACTGTGTTCTGTTCAATAAGAGGTAGTGCTATGTCCAGACAAAATTTTTGGTATATGGTAAAAAAATACACCGTTTTAGCTGGGATAGGCAAACCTATTTCTCCACACACGCTAAGACATTCCTTTGCTACTCACCTTTTGATAGGGGGCGCAGACTTAAGATCAGTACAGATGATGCTAGGGCATGCTGATATCTCTACCACCCAGATCTATACACACATCACATCAAAAAGGCTCAAGGAGATACATGAGCTTTATCATCCAAGGGGATAGTTGTAATTTTGACCAATAGCAGGGCAAAGCGGGACTAGATTCTATGGATGTAATAACCTCTCATATCAATGCAGACTTTGATGCATTCTCTTCCATGATCGCAGCAAAAAGGCTCTATCCTGATGCACTCCTTGTATTTCCAGGATCACAGGAAAAGAATCTAAGGGACTATCTCTCCCATTCAGAGGCCGGCTCAAATGATAGTATTGTAAAATTAAAAAACACATCTCCTGATAAGATACGCCGGCTTATAATTGTGGATACACGGCAACTTTCCAGGATCGGGGCATTCGCCAAATTAATAAACAAGCCGGATGTAGAGGTGATTATATATGACCACCATCCGCCATCGCAAGATGATATTCATGGAAATAAAGAATATTTAATTGAGCTTGGTTCAAATACCACATTGATGATACATATCTTAAAAGAAAAGGGGATAATCCCTACCCCGGAAGAGGCCACTGTAATGGCCATGGGTATCTATGAAGATACGGGCTCCCTTCTCTTTCCTTCCACACGCCCAGATGACTGCGCGGCCCTTGGAGACCTCATTGAATGGGGTGCTAACCTAAGTGTTGTATCAAAAGCCATTTACAGAGAGCTTACCCCTGAACAAGTAGATATTTTAGATCAACTGATAAAGAATGCATATACCTTAGTGATAAACGGTATTAACATACTCTTGACAAAGTCTGTCACGGCTACCTATGTTGAAGACTTTGCAATGCTCGTGCATAAACTCAGAGACATGCATAATCCAGATGCACTCTTTGCGCTTGGACTTATGGGGGATAGAGTTTATATGGTGGCCAGGAGCCGGGTTCCACAGGTAAATGTAGCAGAGACGACCTCCCACTTCGGGGGAGGAGGTCACCCTACAGCAGCAGCGGCATCTATCAAGGATATCACGCTGGAGCAAACAGAAGAACGTCTTACAAAGATCCTGAACAAAGAAACAAAACCCAGTATCTCTGCAAGGGATATCATGACATTTCCAGTAAAGACTATCGATGTGGCCTCTACAATCAATCAGGCAAACTCTTTATTAAACAGGTATAATATAAATGCAATCCCTGTGACATCCGGTCCTAAGATCGTCGGGCTGATCACCAGGCGAATTGCAACCCGGGCGCAAGGCCACGACCTTGGAGGTGTATGCGTAAAGGACTATATGATTACCGAGATCAAGATGGTAGGCCCCACAGCCCCGGTATGGGAGATAAGAAGGCTGATTGTAGATGGTAATCAGCGTCTTCTGCCGGTAGTTGAAGGGGAGAGACTTGCAGGGGTAATCACAAGGAAAGATCTTATGGGGGTTATGCATCAAAAGATGGCAAGGACAGAAGGGATACCCCCTACCTCCTCACACAAAAAATCCATAAAAGGGATAATGAAAGAAAGGCTTCCAGAAGAGATCTACGCCCTTTTAGAAAAGGCAGGTAAGGTAGCAACAGCTATGGGATTTAATATCTATCTGGTAGGCGGGATCATAAGGGATATGATCTCAAGGATTGATAATCTTGATGTGGATCTTGTTGTAGAAGGAGTTGGCGTTAAGTTTGCGAAAGAGTTTGCTGCCTCTATCGGGGCAAGGGTTGCAACTCATGAGAAATTCAAGACAGCTGTAATCACGCTAAAAGACGGAAGGCGCATAGATATTGCTACAGCACGGCTGGAATATTATAAATATCCCGGCGGGATGCCCATCGTAGAGGAATCCACTTTAAAACTCGATCTATACAGAAGAGACTTTACCATAAATACTATGGCCGTATCACTAAAACCAACACAATTTGGCCGGCTTATAGATTACTTCGGCGCACAAAGGGATATAAAAGAAAAACGTATAAGGGTGCTCCATTCTCTAAGTTTTGTTGAGGACCCATCCAGGATATTAAGGGCGGTTCGTTTTGAACAACGATTGGGATTCTCTCTTGGAAAACAAACACTTTCCCTCATCCATTCGGCTATCCAATCAGACCTTATAAAAAATGTGTCGGGTGGGCGTATATTCCATGAGCTCAAGCAGATACTTTTAGAAGATGATCCTATAAAAGGCCTGGAGAGACTTAAAACCATCGGTGTGCTTGCCTCTATACACCCTGAATTCGATTACACCCCAAAAACAAAGGAAACCCTTGTACAGGTAAAAGAGATCATATCATGGTTTGCTCTCCTGTATACCCAAGAGGTGGTAAGCTCATGGTTTATCTACTTACTGGCCTTGATAACCCGTATGAAGCCAGAGACTGTTCCTTCAGTCTGTAAATGGTTGGGTATAACTCCTAGTGAGACAAAGGCATTAGTCCATGCAAAAAATAATGTGTTAAATATACTCAAGGAGTTTGCAAAAAAAGGGGAGAAAAGGCCATCGGAGGTGGCAAATATCCTCGAAGGTGCCTCTTTGGAGGAGATCCTTTTTGCGATGGCAAAGACAAAAAGCGCTGAGGTAAGAAAAATGATATCATCCTACATAACTACCTGGCGTCACTACACCCCGCCCATTACAGGCAAAGACCTTATTGCCCTGGGTTTTAAGGAGGATAAAACCCTCGGCAATTGTCTGAGGTTGATAAAAGAAAAAGGCCTGAATGGAGAGATCAAAGACTCTTCTGAGGCCATATATCTTGCAAAAAAGTTTCTGTCAAGGGCATAGCCACGAAAATGGGGGAAATGCAAAATAAATGTAAAACACTTCATTTCCCTTTACTTTTTCTTCAGGGTCTGTTTATCGGTTTTGTCATTGGATGACAACAATATCTTTTTTTCAAGGGGGGAGCGTATGAAAATGATGACTCGTCTGCAGGGGCCGGCCCTGGGTGGAATCTCAGTGGCCTTTCTTGTAATGAATACGATCTTCTGGTCAACCCCGCTGTTTGCCGTAGCGTTCCTCAAGCTCATTACCCCAGGCCGCAAAGCGCGCGAGGCGTACAACACTGTCCTCAACAACATCGCCTCGAGCTGGATTGCCTGCAATAATTTTGGCCTGGGGCATACAAGGACAATCAAATGGGATGTAGAGGGCACTGACGGCCTCGACCCGAACGGCTGGTATTTGGTGCTGTGCAATCATCAATCCTGGGTGGACATCCCTGTCCTCCAGAAGGTCTTTCACCACAGGATCCCTTTCCTGAAATTCTTTGTCAAAAAGGAGCTTATCTGGGTGCCGATACTGGGTCTGGACTGGTGGGCACTGGAATTTCCCTTCATGAAGCGCTACTCCAAGGCCTTTCTGAAAAAAAACCCCCATCTCAGGGGAAAGGATCTGGAAATCACGAAAAGGGCCTGTGAAAAGTTCAAAAACACCCCTATATCAATCATGAATTTCGCGGAGGGCACACGTTTTACCCCCGAAAAACATCAGGCGCAGCGGTCTCCCTATGCCAACCTCCTACGGCCAAAGGCGGGCGGAACGAGTTTCGTGCTTTCCGCTATGGGAAGCCAGATCACGCATATCCTCAACGTCACCATCGTCTACCCCGACTGCGAAGACAAAGGCTTCTGGGCATTCCTCTGCGGCAGGGTCACCCATGTAGTCATGCGGATAGAGACGATTCCCGTCACTGAAAATCTTCTGGGGAATTACATGGAAGACGATGAATTCCGCGAGGGATTCCAGCGGTGGATCAGCGACCTCTGGACACAGAAGAACCTCTGTATTGAGAAAATTCTGACCAGGGTAGATGCAAGACATCCATTTGTAAGTAAGTAAGTTGTTTGAACAGTCGATAAGCTTTCTCTTTTGGCTATCTTTTCTCCTTTATTCACTGCATAAATTAGGCCCGGTCGGCTCATTTAAAATCGCCTCGCCGGCAAAGCCACACTCATCCCTAATTCAAAATTCGACTTCGAACCCATTTTCATCGATAGCTGATACCGTAAAAAAGGCGACAGGAAAGAACATAGATAAAAGATGGGAGATAAAGATGCACTGTGTCCTCTTGATTGATTAATTAAACAAAACCGCTTGACCCGCTCTTAAAGCTTGCATATAGCTAAGATATTATATGGGGATGTAGCTCAGTGGGAGAGCATCGCGTTCGCAACGCGGGGGTCGGGGGTTCAAATCCCCTCATCTCCACCACATATACCCTTTCGGATATTTGGGGTCGACGATCTGTATCATCACCCGCTGATAAATAATCAAAACGGAATGGCATGACAGCCTGATTCATTTTTAACTCATTGTTCAAGTGAGATTTTATATTGTTTTTTGAAGGGTTTACCATATTGCCGACATAATTTGTCTTTAGCTCCATTTTCTGCATCCTTATTTTCACTTATTTATGGTGGGCGGTTATGATCCGCACATATTCCCCCATCAGGTTCAAGGTCGTTAAGAGATAGTGATGGTTGCGGAGCGGAGAGACCATCAGGTATCTCGGAGCGGAGCAACCCTTCCTCTTTCTCTTACGATCCCTAAAAACTCGCTGCCCCCAGAAAATCGTCGGTTCCCTGCCATATCCAATCGTTTAATATCAAATCTTCCGGCTCCTTATGTCCAAACCCTCGTGGCTCATGCCAGAGGCGGATCAGGAAGCAAAAACATATCCTGCCGGGGACAAAAGACACCACCTTTACTGGAGAGGGCTGGGTGACCCTCTTTTTTAAGTATTCTTAAAACCTTATTAACCATTTTGGAAACTGGGAGAATAATATTTTCCACCGCGGTAATAAGATATGAGGGAAACTATATTTGATCACGGATTCAAGGGGGTATTTCTCCCCACTGATAATTGAACGGGCGGCCAAAATTCCACTCTCAACGGAAGGACCAATACCTTCTCCCATATCAATCGTTGCCAGACCGACTGCATCACCTATAATAAATGCATTATCCATCTGCCCGGATGCTATGTTTTGCCGGAGATAGTAATTATATCCACGTGGACTGAATGAGTGATCCCTTATCAGTGATAGTTTTACCAACTTTTTCACGAAGTAATTCCAGTGAGTGCGGATTGTTTCTCCACGGGCTTTCATTGTATGAAACTTTCCACCAATACCAACATTTACATAACCGTCTCCTTTGGGTACATACCAGGAATAGCCGGGTAGGTTTTTTTCAAAAAACCAAAGATGACAATTTGCGTCGCTGTAATCGTATTTGAACTCTTCTTCCATTGCCGTAATCAGTTGTCTTTGTATCCTGGGATTAGCCCTTTTGAAAAAACTTTGATAAACAGGACAATTCGTACCACCCGCACCTACCAGGTACTTGCAACGAAACGCATTATCAATGATATAGTAATCATTAATCTTTTGTATGTATTTCACCATGTGTTCTTTTACGGGTACGGCAGCCCGCTTGATCAGCCAGTAATCAAATTCATACCTTCTTATGGAATATTGACGGGTTTTAACCGGGATTTTCATGCCATAAAGATGAAAATTCAGCCGTTTAAGGGTCACTAAGCCGTACGGATATTCTCCCTTTTTTATCTGCAGGTCTTGCAGTACTTTTGGCGTAATCCATCCAGCACAGAGCTTGTGCCGCGGGAACGTTTTCTTATCGAGAATCATTGTTTGAATGCCATGTTGATGAAGTAGCCACGCACAGGTTGACCCTGCCGGCCCACCTCCCACAATAATAACTTCAGAATCAATCATTTCAATTTATCCATGGCTTTTTTATTGTAATATGAGCAGCCCTACCAGAAAAGGGCCTTTATTAAAAGGGAGATTAACTAAATCGGCAGTTTGGCTGTCCTCTCCCTGGTTTGGTCATGACTATTTGCCACAACTGAATATGACGCGAACGAAATGCCCCCGCAGAACTAAGCAGATAATAACACCACATCCGATAGAAACACTCCCCGTATTTATCTTTGAAGTCAGGCCATGCCATTTCAAAATTATTATACCAGGCCATTAATGTCTTATCGTAATCCGGGCCAAAATTATGCCAGTCTTCCATGACAAACAGCCCTTCCATTGCCCTTCCAATCTGTGCAATAGATGGCAGCATGCTATTCGGGAAGATATATTTTGTTGTCCAAGGGTTAGCGGTCGTGGCACTGATATTACTACCGATGGTGTGAATAAGAGCAATGCCGTCATCTTTAAGGGTGCGGTTCACTATCTCCATATAGGTACGGTAGTTTTTATGACCCACATGTTCCATGATGCCAATGGATATGACACGGTCATATTTTCCACTCACGTTGCGATAATCTTGCAGCTTAATTTCAACGGGCAGGCCGTTACACATTTCTTTGCCCAATTCGACTTGTTCTTTTGAAACCGTTACCCCGGTAACCTTGGCTCCGTATTTTTCCGCTGCATATTTGGCGAAAGAACCCCACCCACAGCCTAATTCGAGTACGGTCATCCCCGGTTGCAGACCGATCTTTCGGCATACCAATTCCAGTTTGGCTTCCTGGGCTTCATCCAGGTCCTTGGCATTTTTCCAATAAGCACTCGTATACAGCATTCTTTTGTCCAACATTTGCTGGTAGAAATCATTGCCGATATCGTAATGTCTTTCGCCAACCTGAAAGGCGCGGCTGGATTTTTGGAGATTAAAGATTCTTGATTGCAATATATGCCATATAAGCTTCCAATCTTTTTTAACCCGGTCTTCCAGTCTTGCCTGTAAAAACCTGTTAATCAACTGATCTAATGACCGGCAGTCCCACCACCCGTCCATATACGATTCACCCAGAGCGAGGGCACCGCCTTGTAAAATCCGTTCATACGAATTCTCATTATGGATCTGAATATCAAAGGGTCTATCACCATTTATGGCAACTCCTGCAAATTTCGCCAATTTTTGAAAATTAATCTTTGCGTTATTTATTGCCATACCTGTTTTTCCTCAATTAATTGATAGATAATTAACAGTAAGAACCCTTATTGCCAGTATTAATTAGGGTATACATAGCATTAGTATGGTGAAATGGGCAACCAGAATTATTGGATCAGAAATGGGCATGCAGGGAGTTACCCATTTGCTTTCAAAAAATATTTTTTCCCTCAAATTACCTCTTGAAGTAATATGATAAAATGCACCTTTATACTCAGCCCAAGGTTACCTTACCATAAAAGAAAATTATCATAGGATAATCCCTGGCGTCAAATGTATATTGTAGGTTTGACCCTGATCCTCATTTAGATGATTCTTCGAACAAAGGGACCGTTTACTATTGACAAAGACAAGCAAAAGATTTCATCTATAAGATATTAAGGTAGAAAACAAAGGAGAAACAATAAATACTACTTATAAGAAAACTGGAAAGAATTTTACGGAATGGTTATGGGAAAAGGGTATAGCCATGAAATTATTATCTTGGTGCTATAGACGACTAGATAAAGTAATATACGGTTGATTTAGGGGCATGGCAATGGATAAAAGAGAAAAAAGATGAAGAAAATAATAGGCTTGGTTGTGAATCCCGTGGCAGGGATGGGTGGTAGTGTTGGTCTTAAAGGGACTGATGGTAAGATGTACAAAAAGGCCCTAGAACTAGGTGCTAAACCAGGTACACCTCTGAGGACTAAGGACGTCCTGTCCCACATCAAGAATAAGGATAGGATTACACTGTTGGTCGCCTCTGGCAAGATGGGAGAAGAATATGTCAAGGATTCTGGTATACCGTTTGCGGTAATAGGCACGGTGGGCGAAGAAACCTCAGCAGAGGACACAAAAAAAATTGCTGGTGAGATGTTAACGGATGGTATTGAAATGCTCGTCTTTGTCGGTGGTGATGGCACTGCGAGGGACATTTGCGATGCAATCGGTCTTAGGATACCTACAGTAGCAGTACCTGCTGGAGTAAAGGTTTTTAGCTCAGTGTTTACAGTCAGTGCCAGGGCAGCGGCCGAGATGGTAGACGCCTTTGTAAAAAGCACTGATGTGACCGAGGAGGAAGTTTTGGATATAGATGAAGAGGCCTTTAGAGGGGGCCGCTTAGCCTCCAAACTTTACGGTTATCTCCTAGTACCTAATACAAAAAGATTTTTGCAGGCAGGGAAGGAAGCCTCGGGCATGAGTAAATCCTCTATAGAAAATAAAAAGGAGAGTGCTTCATATATCGCTGAGCAAATGGATAAAAAAACTTTATATCTGCTAGGGCCTGGGACAACATTGAAGGCTATCGCTGATGAGATTGGGATCCCAAAAACACTTTTAGGTATAGATGCAGTCTTTGCCAAAAAGTTAGTGGGAACAGATCTAAACGAAAAGGGCATCTTGAATTTGTTTGAAAGATATAAAAGGAAAAAAATAATTGTGACCCCAATAGGAGGGAATGGGTTCATCTTTGGCCGAGGGAGCAAACAGTTTACCCCAGATGTAATAAAACAAGTAGGCAAAGAAAATATCATGGTGGTGGGAACCAGGGATAAGTTAAGCAAGCTGGACTGTCTAAGGGTAGATACAGGTGATCTTGAGGTGGACAGAACCTTGAGCGGATATACAGAGGCAACAATAGGCTATAAAGAAGGAATGATGGTGAAGATAAAGTGCTGAATAGAATTACAAGACTGGATATGAATGAAGTACCCTATCCTCCCCCAAAGAAAATAATCGAGGCAGCCCAAAGGGGACTATCACATTTAAATCGATATGCCGAGCCCAAAGAGCTGGAATGGTTGCAGGGGCTCTTAGCCGACTACTCAGGGGTCTCCAAAAAACATGTGGTTTTGAGTCCGGGATCGAATCTCTTGCTAAGGGAGGCAATCCATGGTTTTTCCAAGGGAAGGAAGGTCATTACAGTAAGCCCATCATTCCTTCCTACTATTCAGGCTGCAAAACAGTTCGCAACTAAATTGGTCACAATCAGACTCAGCCCACCAGAGTTTGATCTGGACCCTGAACTTGTGATGGATATGCTAAATGAGCCCAGTCTAATGATAATAGACAACCCTAATAATCCAACGGGTAATATCCTCTTAGACCGCAAAATGGTAGAGGCTATAGTCGAAAACACAGACATACTTCTTGTGATAGATGAAGCCTATTATGAATTTTCCAAAGAGACCTTTGTAGGCATGGTGCAAGATCATCCCAATCTTGCTATTACAAGGACTATGGATAAAGCCTTTAGCTTGGCAGGTGCTCGAATTGGCTATCTAGTGGCTGGGGAGGCTTTTCTTGATGCATTTTCCTCTCTTTACGCAATCCTTCCTCGGTCCAGTCTATATGCTGCGATAGAGGCGTTAAATAATCCTGACTATATGAGAGACAATGTTACTCTAGTTATTAAGGAAAGAGAGAGGCTAAGGAAATCACTAAACAAATTAGGGGTTCATGTATATCCGAGTAGCACCAATTTCTTGCTTATTAAAACAAAAATACTTGATATAGCAAAAAGGTTTAAAGACATCGGGGTGCTTATCTCAGACCTCTCAAGTCAATTATCACCAGGGTTTATAAGGGTCTCTATAGGCACTCGTGAAGAAAATGACGTCTTTATAGCTGGATATACGAAGATTCTTGAAGCCTGTACTTAAAAATATTCCAAGTGTACAAAGGATATACACCTTGAGATCAATGGTTAAAAACATGAATGAAGAATTTGTGGAAAATTTAAAAGATAATGAATAGGGTATATCAAAAGAGGATTTGAAATAGTCTCCCTGATATACTGGGGACATATTAGCTTTGCTAACACAATCCGGCGACGAACACCAGGCCATCGTAAAGCATGCTGCGGGCATGGGTCTCGACGATATCGGCAATCAGGTCGCACTGGGCCAGCACAAAACGCATCCCCTCGTTTCCCTCGGTAATTCCGTCGCAGGGCGCAGGGACATTGAATTCGAAAGGGATTCCCCTCCGCAGCATGCACTCCCTCCTTCACCCTCTAAGCAATGGACGAGAGGTGCATGTGTCCCGGGTTTATCTCCGTGTGTGAATTGGCAATGCCAATAATGGGCTTGTTTTTCGCCTCTTCGATATCGATGCCCGTTCCCTTCAGTATGTGTTTTCTTACAAGGCTGATCGGAAAATCACTGCCATCAAATATGTATCCGCTCTTTGGTTTTTTCATCGCAGCCCCCTTTATTTGATAAGAACTTCCTCCTTCATAAAAAAAGTATAAGAAAAACGGCCTTGTGCGTCAATGGAATAATGACCACAACATATGGCATAGGACGCCGATGATCGTGGAGGGAATGTATCCCACGGATGGTCGTATTACTGCCTTTGGCTTTATCAATCTAAAGGACGATAAATACTTCTTCCCCGTGTATAACCCCTGCCCTGTAATCCGCAAGGAGGTGCTTGATAAATATCCTGAGATCAATCAGATTATTGACTCGATGAGAGAACTTAGCGAGACTGATATGCAGCACTTAAATAAGGCCGTGGATGTGGACAGAGAGTCCCTAAAAGAGGCGTCGGAAGCCTGGCTAAAGGAAGAGGGTTTTATCAAATAATCTCTTTGGCGGCTTTGTGGATAGGGGGTCAGATCTTGAATCTTGAAGTATGACCCAATACTGTTCGGCACAATTATTGCTTACGTTTCACAGTGTCACTAAAGTAGAGCAAGGGAAACCTTGTTTTTTACAGTACGAAAGGTTATTTCCGGAATTCTTATCCAGCTATAAGCTACTACGCATTTTTTGAGGCTTCGCTCAGAAAAATAAGGCCCTACGAGCGGTTGCAAATTAAATAACGGGCTCGATAAATCCCCC
>JAYEFR010000007.1:0-11774 GCA_034716155.1 Thermodesulfobacteriota bacterium | reverse complement strand
AGTACGAAAGGTTATTTCCGGAATTCTTATCCAGCTATAAGCTACTACGCATTTTTTGAGGCTTCGCTCAGAAAAATAAGGCCCTACGAGCGGTTGCAAATTAAATAACGGGCTCGATAAATCCCCCATCGAATGACATCCCCCTAACCCCCTTCAAAGGGGGATTTTCCCCTGCCCCCTTCAAGGTTGGCAAGCTCGCTATGGGCTGAAATCAAGGATTCCCTTAACTTCGTTCGTGGCAGCAAATTTCGTGCCGAACAGTATTGAGTATGACCCCATTCTTTCTTTTAGCCGCATTTTCTCCCGCAAGATATCCGGTGCTCCAACAAACCTGGAGGTTATATCCTCCCGTAGGTCCGTCCAGGTCAATAATCTCGCCGGCAAAATACAAATTTTTTATTATTCTTGACCGCATGGTTCTCGGATCAATCTCTTTTAAAGATACACCTCCTGCAGTGATTATTGCCTTGTTGAATCCCAGCAATCCCCTTATTGTTAAGGGAAATTGTTTTAAAAACAATCGCAGTCTTTTGCGTTCATCTTTTGTTATGGAGCGACCTTTTTTTTCGGGATCTATCTTTGCCAATTGAAGAATTACAGGAATCAGCTTTTGGGGAAGCATCTCGGGAAGTATGTTTTTTATTGACTTGTTTTTATACTTTTCTAAATCCCGCAGGATTCTTTTATCTAATATATTAAAGTCAAGGGCCGGCTTGAAATCAATAAATAAATCCGTTTGTCCACGGGCAAGTAATTTCCCTATTGATTTACTCATATCTAAAATTATAGGCCCTCTCATGCCAAGACCGGTAAATAAGGCTTCGCCGAAGCGGTCATCTTGTTTTTTATTATTTTGATAAATAGAAATCCGCACGTTTTTAAGGCTTAGCCCTTCGATCTCTTTTATCCATCTTTCATTTACTAGTATCGGTGTAAGTGCAGGTTCGGGTTTTATTATGGTATGTCCCATTTGTTTTGCCCAGTTATAACCTTCACCGGTAGATCCTGTTTGGGGATAAGAAAGGCCTCCTGTACTGATGAGATAATTTTTTGCTTTAATCTCGGCATCATCAAGGATAATCTTTTCTATTGTATCTTGCCTTTGAGATATATTTTGTATCATGCAACTGGTAAGCAGAGCGATGTTATTTCTTTTTATGAGTCTGAGAAAAAGTTCCTGCACATCTTTTGCTTTATCTCCTTCTGGAAAGATTCGGCCACCTCGCTCAACCTTTGTCTTTAATCTATTCTCATGAAAAAAATCAATTGTCTCCTTTATTCCAAAACGATGGAGAGCGCTTAGAAGAAATTTGCCGTTTTTCCCAAAATTAGCCACAAATTTCAGGATATCGGGTTCGGCGTTAGTTATGTTACATCTGTCTTTGCCTGTTATTGACAGTTTTATCCCCGGAATCTTGTTTTTTTCTAAAAGAACAACATTAGCTCCGCATTCAGATGCACGTAATGCGGCCATCATACCGGCAGGTCCTGCTCCAATTATTGCAAGATCATATTTTTGAGTTTTCATAGATGCCTTCAACAAAAGAAGGGGAGCAAGTCTTGGTTTTTCGCTCTTTTTTGCTAATCACCTTTAAAAACAGGCTCTCTTTTCTCTATTCGCGCACCTATCGCTTCAGCAAAATCTTTTGACGCAAACGCCTTGTTCAGGGCATCATTTTCCAGATCAAGAGCGCGTGTTATGGATTCAATAAGGGGCTTGTGAAGTGCTTCTTTTGTCATGCGGACAGCCTTCCATGCCCCCCTTGGCGGTATAAGCCTTAATGCCATTTCCCTGGCATAAGGAATCAGTTCTTCATGGGGAAGCACCTTATTGACAATACCCAGCTCAAACATCTGTCGGGCAGTCATCTTTTCTCCGAAGAACATTATCTCTTTTGCTTTTTGGAATCCAAGCAGACGCGGCAAAAGATAGCTTGAAGCAAGTTCAGGCACAATCCCTAAATTCACAAAGGGAAGTCTGGCCCAGGCATGCTCAGAGGCAAAGATTAGATCCGCGCATGACAAAGGAATAGTAAACCCGCCCCCTATTGCAAGTCCGTTCATGGCAACAATAACCGGTTTGTAGAGCAACCATAATTTTAAGCAAAGTTTCTTTTGCGCGATATCGGTCAAATCAATTTCACTTTTTGTCTCTTCGTCCATTGATTCAAGCTCTGCCGGATTGAAATATCCGCCACTGCTAAAGGCTTCCTTTGCAGGATCACCTCCTTTAGCTCCAGCGCCGGTAATTATCAAAGCCTTTGCCGTATCATCCTTCCCCACTGCATCTGCTGCCCAACGCAGTTCTAAAAGGACTCGCAAGGTCAGGGCATTTTTGATCTCCGGTCTGTTTATGGTGACCATTACAATCCCTGTATCATTATCCTTTTCATAAAGAATGGCTTGAAAGTTTTTTTTAGTCATTTTTTTAACCTCATGATTTTAGATACTTGTTTTAAATTTTCCTGCATAACGTATATATTATATTGTATCTTAAAGCAAAAGATATATGGATCCGCCTATAGGTAAACGCTACTTACAGCTTAAACTTCCCCTTGAAATAGGTATCCTTAACGATTTTGGCCTTTTCCTTTGCCCATCTATCAAGTCCCATCTTCTTAATCAGACATAGGTTAAAGACCTTTGTGTTATGAGGCACTAAAGATGCCTTGTCGGCATACGGATGGAGGTGATCACAGGGGAAATCAGGACATTCGAAGCAAAAGTCGATACCCCTTTTCTGGGTGCACTTATACGCACTGCAGGGCTCAACCATGCCAAGAAACCCTATCGTACCTTTTTCATTGCGGCATCCATTGCACACGGCCTTCTCCATCGGGAGATGCATCCCCTGTGCAATCTTTTTTCTCAACTCTGTATTTGTCTTTGCCAGAAACATGGGGCAGTTAAAACAATCCAGCCCGCAGGGCGCTGTCATATTTCTATAATCCATCATTCCCCCCTTCTCAGAAAAATTGATTCATCTTTATAATGTATATGCACCTATGTATAACTGTCAACAAAGGAAAAAGGCCTTTAGCGTATACAGATTCCTTCTATATCAGAAAAGGGGATCTTACCTTGCCTTATACATACAGGTGGCCATCTTGTAAGATCAATGATGGTAGATGGCTTTCTTGCCTTTGTCTGGCCCCCATCTAAGATTCCATCAATGGACAGGTTATATTTTAGTACTCCTTCAGGCGACTTGGCAGGTGGTTTGCCTGTCATGTTGGCAGATGTGGATGTAATGGACCCTACTCTATCTACTAAAGCCCCTGCATGAGGATCACACGATATGCGGATTGCAATGCATCCATTTTGTACAAGCCTTGGATCCAAATCCCTTCTTGCCTTTGCAATAGCAGTGAGGGGCCCTGGCCAGAAATGTTCCAATAACCGTTTTTGTGCGCTATCGATCTCTGCCAGTTCTGCTGCCATTTCCATAGTAGGGATAAGGACGATCATGCCTTTGGTGCTATCCCGCCCCTTTATCCGATAGATCTTGGATATAGCGGCTTTATCAATAATCCTTGCACCAAGACCATACACGGTCTCTGTGGGATAGGCTATCACAGCCCCCTTGTTTTGCAGGATCAGGTCTGCAATTGCTGATATATCCGACGTGATCAGCATTTGGTTTTTATATTGCTATCTGCCTCCAGCACAGAACGCTTGATATCCTCTCTATAGCGCATGAGCTTTTCCTGAAGTCCTTTATCATTGATTGATAGTATCTCTATGGCCAGGATGGCTGCATTAACTGCACCCGGGCTACCTATCCCTACCGTGGCTACCGGTATGCCTGGCGGCATATGGACCGTGGAAAGGAGTGCATCTATACCATTGAGGGGTGAGGTGTTGATTGGCACACCTATCACAGGGATCGTGGTATAAGACGCAAGCACCCCTGCGAGATGAGCAGACATACCAGCACCTGCTATGATTACAGATATACCCTCTTTGATGGCGGACGTACTGAATTCTGCTACTTCTTGTGGTGTCCTGTGTGCAGAAAGAATACGCATTTCATAGCCGACATCAAACTGTTGTAAAACCCTTGCTACCTCCTCCATTACAGGGAGGTCGGATTTGGAGCCCATAACAATAACTATTTTCATAAATTACCTCATTTGCCTCTGGCGAACTTTCTTCCTATATCTTTTCTGTAAAAGGCACCATCGAATGATATTCTTGATGCTGCCTTATAGGCCTTTTCTATAGCATCTTTTATATCTCTTCCAAGGGCAGTCACCCCCAGAACCCTGCCGCCTGACGTGACTATACTATCTGCCTGTCTCTTTGTCCCTGCATGAAAGACCTTTACCCCCTCTATCCTTTCAGCAGCATCTATGCCGGATATTGTTTTGCCCTTTTCATAATGTCCAGGGTAGCCCTTTGATGCCATAACCACACATACACTAGGACTGCTGTCCCACTTAAAAGACATTTCCTTGATGCTTCCGCCACTTGCAACCTCCACCATTATAGGCACTATATCGTCCTTTAGCCGCATGAGAAGAGGCTGCGCCTCCGGGTCACCCATGCGTACGTTGAATTCCAACACATATGGGGTCTTTTCCGTGATCATAAGCCCTGCGTATATAAAACCTCTATATATAATTCCTCTTTTCCTCAGTCCTGTAATCAGCGGATAAAGGACTTTGTCCATTACCCTATCATATACCTTAGTATCAACCATTGGTGCTGGGGAGTATGCCCCCATCCCCCCTGTATTAGGGCCTTCATCATTATCATATGCCCTCTTATGATCCTGGGATGATGCCATGGGCACGATGTCTTTCCCGTCTGTGACAGCGATAAATGACGCCTCTTCTCCTGCGAGCATTTCCTCCACCACAACCTTATCACCTGCGCTGTCAAATGCCCTTTGGAGCATAATTTTATCTATAGCCCCGTATGCCTCTTCCTTGTGAGATGTTACTATCACGCCCTTTCCCGCAGCAAGGCCATCAGCCTTTATCACCACAGGAAACAAGGCATCATGGACAAAGGCCTTTGCCTCATCCGGATCACCAAATATTTCAAAGGATGCAGTAGGTATATTGTCTTCTTTCATGAGGGTCTTTGCAAATGACTTTGACCCCTCTAGGGCAGCAGCCATCTTGTCTGGCCCGAATATCTTGAGGTGTTCTTTGAAAAATGCATCTGCTATGCCATCTACAAGCGGGGCCTCTGGCCCAACCACACTGAGTTCTATATGATTATCTTTTACAAAAGAGATAATGGATTTGATATCTGTAGGGGCTATATCTATACAGGTTGCATCCTCCAGGATCCCTCCATTACCTGGCGCGCAAAAGACCTCGCCTACCAAAGGGCTTTTTGCTATCTTCCAGCAAAGGGTATGTTCTCTCCCCCCCCCCCCTATCACCAATACCTTCATAATCTATTATTCCCTTAGTGTCTGAAATGACGCATGCCGGTAAAGATCATGGCCATATTGTGAGTATTTGCAGCCTCTATGACCTCTTCATCCCTTATAGAGCCTCCAGGCTGTACAGCAGCGGTTGCTCCGGCTTTAGCCGCCTCGTCAATACCGTCCCTGAACGGAAAGAACGCATCAGATGCCACAACCGAGCCTTCAGTAGGCATCTTCGCATCGCGGGCCTTCATGACTGCTATCCTTGAGGAATCTACCCTGCTCATCTGACCTGCGCCAACGCCTATGAGTTGATCCTTTTTGGCATATACTATGGCATTGGATTTTACATATTTGACTATCTTCCAGGCAAATTTGAGCGCAGCCATCTCATCCTTGGACGGCGCTCTCTTCGTAACCACCTTGGCAGCCTCAAGGTCTATATCATCCATGTCTCTTTCCTGAATAAGGATACCTCCTACCACACGCCTATAATTAAAATATTGATTATCAGGGTTTTCCCTGTCCATAATCTCCGGCACCTTTAACAATCGTATATTCTTCTTCTTTTTGAGGATATCTAATGCTTCTTTTGAAAAATCCGGGGCTATTACTACCTCTGTAAAGATATCACCTATTGCACGGGCAGTATCTTCATCCACTATCCGGTTAAGCCCCACAATACCCCCGAATGCAGATACACTATCCACGGCCAATGCCTTTTTATAGGCATCTAAAAGCGATTTGTCGGACAGTGCCGCTCCGCATGGGTTAGAGTGCTTGAGTATCACGCATGCATTATCATCAAACTCCATAATCATCTCTAAGGCTGTATCACTGTCCATTATATTATTATGTGAGAGTTCCCTTCCCCACAGTTGGGAGGCAGTTGCAATGGATGGCTGATCTATTACTATGTCCCTGTAAAAAACCGCCTTTTGATGTGGATTTTCTCCATAACGCAATGTCTGCTGACGCTTAAACTGCACTGTATAGGTAAGGGGAAATTCCCCTTCATCCACATCGATGGACTGAAGATAGTTAGATATGGCTGCATCGTAGCGTGCTGTAAGGGAAAAGGCCTTTCTCGCAAGATTAAAATTGGTGGCTTGGCTTATCTCGCCTGCCAGCCTTTGCATCTCTTCTATTATAAGACTATAATCCTTTGGATCAGTAACCACAGTAACCCAGGGATGATTTTTAGATGCAGCCCTTATCATGGCAGGGCCACCTATATCTATGTTTTCCACTGCCTCTTCGATGCCGGCGCCTGCTTCCACGGTCTCTTCAAAACGGTATAGATTTACTACAAGCATATCTATCGGTTTGATGCCAAGGGCATCCATCGCCTCCACATGCTCTGGCTTATCCCTTATCCCAAGCAGGCCACCGTGTATTCTTGGATGCAAGGTCTTGAGCCTGCCATCCATCATCTCCGGGAAACCAGTGTAGCCCGATACATCTATCACAGGGATACCATTTTCCTCCAGGACTCGCGCTGTCCCGCCAGTAGATACAATCTCAACATTGAATGAGACAAGATCCTTCACAAAAGAAACTATGCCTTCCTTGTTTGTTGCACTTACTAAAGCTCTTTTTATCTTAGGCACAAGATCTCCTTTCCATAATTGCTTTTTAATTGAATCACATGGGATCCGCACTTGCACAAGCAAGACCCTGTTATTTAACTATTATATACCCTGCCAACACCATCTCTATCGATATAAAACCAGGCAAGGAGAGGAACCAGCCTTTCAAATAACCTTGTATCAAGGTCTCCAACCCGCCTTATATGTCTCTTTATCTCTTCACCTGTTATATTATCTTTTAACAGCCCATCTTTTAGTCTTGCTATCCGCTGATGGAGGTCATTCCTTATAACAGAATTATAACCATGATTAGATATATAGCGGTTTATCTCAGCAAAGATGCTCTCTATATCCATTATGCCAGGTGCGCTCCTGTATTCAGATTCTAATTCGTCCATTAATGAGACCAAAAAGATCCTTGCATCTTCCAGGGCCAAACGGTTGTCTTTGACCTCAACATTAGGGCTGAGCATTTCTACTATAAATGATGTATTTAGGTCTATGGCTTTAAAAGCCTTTACATACTGATCATCCCGTCCAAGGATCTCTGTAAGGCTTTTTGTGGTCTTGGTCATCCATTTAGAGGCCATTTTTTCGTGAAGCTCCATATCCAGAATTTCTTCTACCTCTTTTACCCTATCCTGCAATGTTGTGATCATGTCTTTTAGATTATACTTTATACTCATGGCGGTAATAATACACATCTGTTTGAGGCGGTCAAGGGCGTTAATATCAAAAGTCCAAAAAACAGGTTTCAGCTATATACTAAAATAAAGGTAACTGCTCAGGTTATTAGCCTGAAGGATATTAGACTGAAGGATACTGATATCTCCTGGGCGGCAAAGGCCGTATTTGGAGAGTATTATACTTGAATGGCTATGCTATTATTGGGTTTTGTAAATCTTTTCCTTAAAAACCTTCAGCCTTTAGTCTATCCACACAGAGTAGTTACAAATAAACGCGTATGAGCGCTTTGCGATCACAACGAAAGATGAAAATACGGAATGACAGCAAGCGTACTTGAGGTGAGGGAAGGCTTTAGGGGTTTTGAGTGTCCGTCTGCTGGTTTCAGTTAATACATCCAGGGCGAAGCGAAATGCTAAGCGCATTCTCATGTTTGAGCCCGCCCTTAGGCGGGCGAGTTTGAATGCGCCATGAAGCGAGCCCAAAGGATGTATCTGAGACCAGCAGACGAACGCTAAAGGCCCGTAAAGCCTGACCAACTAAAGGTATTTTCATATAAAGAAAACCAACGTTCACACGTCTTGACATTTACGCATTCAACTTGTTGGGGAATCCCTATATCAACATGAATGTATTTGTGATATACATTCCTTGTTTATGGATCTGGACAAAATACTATCAGATAAAGAGGCATTTAAGGTTTATCTTAAGGACATCCTTTCTTCTAGAGATAGGCGTGTGATATCAAAAGACGGGTTAAACCCCTCTGCAGTGCTAATCCCTCTGTGTTATAAGGATGGAAACCCAACTGTTATCTTGACCAAGCGATCTATGAATGTGGAATATCACAAGGGAGAGATCTCCTTTCCAGGCGGTGGTGTAGAGGTTGATGATAAAAATATTGAAGCAACAGCACTAAGAGAGGCCAAGGAAGAGATCGGCTTATCCTCGGATGCAGTAGATGTCCTTGGCCTGCTTGACGACCATATCTCGCTGCTTGGTTTTCATATGGCAGCTGTGGTAGGCATGGTGCCATACCCATACAAATTTGAGATAAATAGTGAATCCGAGGCCCTACTCTGGTTGCCTTTAAAACATGCACTTAAAGATAATGTATGGATGGCCGAGAGAAAGGTGTGGGAAAAATGGAGTGTTAATATCTATTATCTAAAGACAGAGGTCGGCATTGTCTGGGGTGCAACAGGCCGGATATTAAAACATTTTGTAGACCTTATAGCAGGCAGAAAGATCGCTTATGGTCCCCTTTCTCAAGAGGCAAAAGACTGGGTAGAAGGTGTAATGTCTGCACAGGATACATATCCACGACAGTCGTGACTCACCCCTGACTAACTGACGGACAAGACAGCAAAAGGGGCCATGTCTTCAAGCTTGATATAAGTATTGTTCTGGAGCAACTGCTCAGGTTATTAGACTGAAGACTGTAAACCAAAGGCTGAATGCCTAATCTTGTATGATCACGCATGATTTGTCCCTATTAGTCTTCCACCTTCAGTCTATCCACCTGAGTAGTTACATTTTGGATAGCAATAGCCCATGTCAAGACCATTAAGGATTGAGTATATCAATGCCATCTATCTCAATATCTGCAAAAAAAAGCAGCATCTGAAAAGTAAAGGACGACCATTTTCCCTCTTCTCAGCCAAGGCCTGAAAATTTTTGATATTCAGATTACATATACAATTAGGTCCATTGATCTGCCAGATATTGATCTTTGGTAAGATGTATAGTAATATCCCGAATACAGGATTCAAATTCAGCAAAAAACACTGAAACGTTATCTTGACTCTATGTAAGTGGGTATTAAATTTTTAATTATAATGACATCAGGAGGAGATAATGGTCGATAAGATCAAGTTACGCAAAGAAGAGATCAAATCCAATTATGCAGGGGGAGATTCCTACGACCTCATTATCATTGGAGCCGGCATCAGCGGTCTTGCTACCGGGCTCCTGTGGCTTAAGAACACCAAGGGCAAGAAAACCCTTATCCTGGAGAAAAACGGCTATACCGGGGGGTATGTCACCGCCTACGAGAGGGGAGGATATGTCTTCGAGACCACACAGCTCTTCCCGGATATAATTGATATCTTAGAATATCTCGGCCTGGAAATAAATTTAAAGGAGTATAAGGGCACATTTATGAAGCGTCTCGTTGTTCATGGAGATGAAGTAGACGAATACAGGATTCCTGCAGGGCCGGAAAACTTTGCCGAATATCTTACAAACATCTTTCCTGAAGACGCTACCCAGATAAGAACGTTGATGGATTACTCCATAGCATTATTTGCAGAGGTGAAAAGAATCAAGGTTATCCCTACGTTTAAGGATATGCTTATGACTCCCTTTATGGCCCCCAAGGTGGTGGCAAACTTAAACCGGACCTACTCCAATTTGCTTGACAAGTTTGGGATCAAAAACCCGAAGCTGAGGGAGGTCATAGAGACATTCACCTCCTTTTCAGGGGTGCCTTCCGACAGGGCATCTTCTATCTTAGCCACGGGTGCAATGCTATCCTCTATGACCAAATGTTTTCGTCCATACGGATTTTACGATGAATTTCCCGCCAAGATGACCCAGCTCTTCCAGAAGTGGGAGGGGGAGGTCCGTCTCAATGCGGAGGTGGAAAGGATTGTGGTGGAAAATGGAAAAGCAGTCGGGGTCAAGGTTAAAGGTGACGATGGGATCATCCGGGCAGAAAAGGTGGTTACCACAATAGACCCAATGGTGGCCATGAGGGTACTGGTGGGAGACGAGAACCTGCCCCAAAAATATATAAAGCGATTAAAAAAGACAGTTATGTCAACCTCCTCCATAAATGTCGGCCTGGGTCTGGACGACGATATAGACCTTACCGAGATGGATCTGGACTACCCCTACAATGTCGTCTCAACAGGATTGGGGACCTCAGAAAGACTCTTTGATGGGTTCCTTGCCGGGGATAACGCATTTTCCAAGGACTGCTTCCATGCAGCGGTTATCTGCCCATCCCTTACCACTGGGGCGAAGAACACCATAACCATCAGGTGCACCCCCTTCGGGATAAACAGCTGGCTTGAATGGCGAAAGAATGACCCGGAAAAGTACAAGGCCGAGAAAGAGCGCTGGGGAGACTTTTTTATCAACATCGCACAAAGATATTTTATCCCTGCCCTAAGTAAACATATCAAGGTCAAAGATATTTCCACTCCTGCTACCTATTCCCGCTACTCCGGCTCCCCCACAGGAAGCTTATACGACATGGCATCTATAATTACGCAGTTCGGCCCTAAGCGTCTTCCTATTAAGACTCCTATTGAAAATCTCTACCAGCCGAAATTTGCCCATGGGCTATACGGCGGCATGATGAATGGGGTTCAGGTAGTGGATTTGCTGCTAAATCGGGCATTCAACGATGGAAACTCCCTCTTTTCCCCGAAAACTCGGTAGTATTAGGTATAAAAGAGGCTGGCCTCTGACAGTGGGGAACAGGGGGGCAGGTAAGCTTGGTAGACAAAGAGGTGTTTAATTGATTTTTTGCCATGGTTCCCCAATAAAGAGCATGTACCCATCAAACAAAATATAAAAAGGAGCACATTATGAACATAAATAAGCCCTTTGATATCAAGACTCGCAATAAGGCAATCCTTGCATTTGTGATCCTTTTGGTCATTACCATCGTTTCTGTTGTCACTGCCTCGCTTACGCAACGAGGATTCGGCAGGATTGAGGTTTCAAATGTGAGGTATTTAAATTACAATAATATCCCAATACGTGCAAAGCTGTTATGTCCGGCTGGGATCACCTCGGAAAACCCGGCACCAGGGATTGTCTATGTCCACGGCTACCAGAACAATCGTGAAACCAGCGACCCCTACTGCATTGAACTGGCCAGGCGAGGATTTGTGGTGATCAACATCGATGCCCTCGGGCGAGGCAACTCGGGCAACCCGGGAGATCTCAGCGACCCTGAATTTGACATCACCTATGGTACTCTCTCCTCGCTGAAATATCTGCGTGCGCTCCCATATGTGAATGCCAGTTACACCGGGCTGATGGGTCACAGCCTGGGCTCTGAGATGTGCTATACCGTGGCCTTAAAGGATCCAGGTCTTAAGGCC
>JAYEFR010000006.1:0-6315 GCA_034716155.1 Thermodesulfobacteriota bacterium | reverse complement strand
TTATTATATCAGGAGGAAGTCATGTAATCAATCTTTATGCACTCGTAAAAAGTCAAAATTAGATGGCAAAGTAAAAACTTCAAATTTAAGGCCCGCAAATCTTGAGGAATGAGGCGTACTTACCGTACGCCGCAATGACGAAAGATTTAAGCGCAACGCAGAAGTTGGAGCTTTTTACGAAGCCATCAATCTTGATCAAGAGAAATGATGAGATAGAGGGAGAGGGCAAGGATATTAAAGAATAATATTCCTAAAACAGGAAACCTTTCCCTAAAGGTAATAGGCGGTTTTATGTCTTGTTAAGAAGCCTATCTACCCTTGATAATAATTCTGCTACAGGTATGGGTTTTTTGGGCTTGGTTCTACACCAATAGCCCTCTGATCTTTGGTTACTAGATAAAAATTGCATCCACACCCGCAGAACGGACATATAGATAGTGTCTTGCTCATTTAGATTGCCTCCTTTATGTTTTCGATCTCAGGATACGGGAAGACAGGCCCGTCCATACAACAATATTTGTCACCTATGGTACAATGTCCACATTTTCCCACACCACACTTCATCATCCTTTCTAAAGATAGAGATATGTGGTCTTTTGTGAAACCCAGCTCTAAGAGTCTCTGAACAACAAAACGGTACATGATAGGAGGGCCACACATCAGGGCATATGTATCAGCAGGAGATAGCGCTATCTGGTCAAACAACCCGGTAACGACACCAACATATTGTTTCCATACGCCTTCCTCGTCTCTGTCCACGCTGTACAAATATTTTATATCTTCCCTATCAAAGAAACTTAAGAGCTCATATTTAAACAGGACATTATCAGGATTGTTTGTGCCATACATAAGGATTATGTCATCGAATTCATCCCTTTTATCCAATACATCGAGTAACAGGGAACGAAGCGGAGCAAGCCCAAGCCCTCCTGCGACAAGAAGGAGTTTGCGGCCCTTTAGGCATCTATGGGAAAACCCCTTCCATAGGGCCCCCGAATAAAAAATCCGGATCCCTTCCCCAATTCAAAAAGGGCATTTGTCAGGCTACCTGTTTTTCGAACACATATCTCTAGGGTATCCAAACGTGTAGGCGGAGACGATATACTTATGGGTGCCTCTCCTTTGCCAAATATGGAAACCTCGATAAACTGCCCTGGCTGATGTCCAAATTCCTCCCATGTAGTACCGTCCTCAAGCCTTAACTGAAATAAACGATGGTCTTCAATCTGCGGCAAGGTCCTTATAATGGAAACCGGCCTTGGTTTATAGATATTCTCTGCACCTGGTTGCTTATTTGCCTCCATTCTTCAACCTCCTTATCCCCTGTGTGTATTCATTATGAATACCTCATGAGATTTAAGGCAATTTCAGTACCACAAGAATAACTGATTAATATTACTGATTATTTTTTGATATATCCCGCGATATCCATAAAACCTGGGGAATATTTCCCCTGCACAGGGGAAATACTCCCCAGGTATATAAATAGAAAAAAATGCTGATCTAAGGTGGGGAGCAAGATTTGCTTTCTTGCATCTATAAACTCCTATGACCTTCCGGACACAACCAAGGATGAAAATATATGTTATCTTTTTCTAACTATATCTAAATCGTGAGGTAAAAAGTGAAGCTAAAATATTTTTTGCCTCTCGATTACCTCAAGATTACTCATGATTCACTGCGAAGTGCCAAGCCTAACCAATGAAACCAAAAAACTATAGAAATATCTTTTTCATATAAACTGAGCAAGGGCAAGATTCCTACCCTAGGAATTCTGCCCTTGATTATCAATTAGCTCTTATCGCCTTCGACCTCTTCAAATTCTGCATCTACCACATTCTCATCTTTACCTGAGGATTCGCCGGTATCACCTGTACCACCCGCATCACTGGCATCACCACCTGTAGCACCCCCGGCAGCCTCCTGAGTAGCGGATGCATACATGGCCTCGGCTAGTTTATGCGATGCGGTTGTGAGCGCCTCCATCTTATTGTTAATCGCATCGGCATCGTCACTATTGACGGCTTCTTTTAGGTCAGAGACGGCATTTTCTATATTGCTCCTGGTCTGAGCATCCACCTTATCTCCATGTTCCTTCAAGGTCTTTTCTGTAGAGTACACAAGGGCATCTGCTCTGTTCTTTGCCTCAATAACATCCTGTCGTTTCTTATCTTCTGATTCATGTTCCTGAGCTTCGCTTACCATTCTATCAATATCTTCCTTGCTTAAACCAGAGGAAGAGGTGATCCGGATAGATTGCTCCTTGCTTGTGCCTTTATCCTTTGCTGAAACATGGAGTATACCATTAGCATCTGTATTAAAGCTCACCTCAATCTGCGGTATCCCCCTTGGTGCAGTTGGTATGCCTATAAGATCAAACTGTCCAAGTAATTTGTTGTCAGCAGCCATAGGCCTCTCACCTTGAAACACCCTGATAGTAACTGCAGTTTGATTGTCTTCAGCTGTAGAAAAAACCTGTGCCTTTTTGGTAGGAATAGTGGTGTTTCTGTCTATAATCTTTGTAAAAACACCGCCCAAGGTCTCTATTCCAAGGGATAGCGGTGTTACATCCAATAGGAGTACATCTTTTACATCTCCCTGCAAGACACCGGCCTGGATGGTAGCTCCTGCAGCAACAACCTCATCAGGATTCACACCCTTATTAGGCTCTTTACCAAATATTTCTTTTACCCTTTCTTGAACCTTAGGCATCCTGGTCTGCCCGCCAACA
Source organism: Thermodesulfobacteriota bacterium (assembly GCA_034716155.1). Lineage (GTDB taxonomy): Bacteria > Desulfobacterota > Desulfomonilia > UBA1062 > UBA1062 > JAGGYK01. The sequence goes on along the minus strand of JAYEFR010000006.1, from coordinate 3,584 downwards.
AGTATCACTTCATCTATATCACTTGCGGTCAAGCCTGCATCTTTAAGTGCCTTTCTGCAGGGTCCTTCCAACTTCTGGATTATATCATCCACTAAGGCCTCTAACTTTGCTCTGGTCAACTTTATATTAAGGTGTTTTGGGCCAGAGGCGTCTGCTGTAATAAATGGCAGGTTAATCTCAGTCTCCATCATGGTGGAAAGCTCATGTTTTGCCCGCTCTGCTCCTTCCTTAAGTCTCTGTAAGGCCATACGGTCTTTGCTTAGGTCTACTCCTGAATTTTTCTTGAATTCTGCGACCAGGTAATCAATAATATGGTTGTCAATATCTTCACCACCTAAATGGGTATCACCATTTGTAGATTTTACCTCAAAGACACCCTCTCCTAATTCAAGTATGGATATATCAAATGTCCCGCCGCCAAAATCAAACACCGCAATTTTTTCATCCTTTTTCTTGTCCAATCCATAGGCCAGGGCTGCAGCAGTCGGCTCATTAATTATCCTCTTTACATTAAACCCCGCAATCTTACCCGCGTCCTTTGTGGCCTGACGCTGACTATCATTAAAATATGCAGGCACAGTAATCACTGCATCTTCTATGGTTTCTCCCAGATATGCCTCTGCGTCTTTTTTCATCTTCTGCAACACCATAGCAGAAATCTCAGGTGCGGCATACTTACGTCCATCAACCTCCACAGCCGTGCCACCATTGTCCGCACGCACAATTTTAAACGGCATTATCTTTATGTCACGCTGAACTTCAGGATCTTCGACCTTTCTCCCTATAAGACGCTTTATTGCATACACAGTCCCTTCGGGATTTGTAACGGCCTGACGTCTTGCTACCTGCCCCAGCAATCTCTCTCCACCAGGAGTAAAGGCAACTACAGAAGGCGTAGTCCTGGCACCTTCAGCATTCGTGATTATCTTTGATTTTCCTGCTTCCATAATCGCCATGCAGGAATTCGTAGTCCCGAGATCTATTCCTAATATCTTTCCCATATTATTCTTCCTCCTTATCCTTTTTCTCTAATCTCCTTGAAACAGAAACCTTGGCGGGTCTTAAAATTCTATCGTGAATTTTAAACCCCTTCTCAAACTCTTCCATTACCATCCCTGATTTCATATCCCCTGTATCTACCTGTAACATTGCTTCGTGATAATGTGGATCAAAAACCACTCCTTTAGTTTCTATAGGTTCAACACTATGGCGTTTCAAGACCTCTAAAAAAAGTTTCTCCATCATCTCCAGGCCCTGAATGAAATCTTTCTTTTTAGAATGTGATTCTCTACCCATTAAAATGCCCTTCTCTATGGAATCATAAACCACAAGAAAATCCTTCAATAAAGACGACTTCCCATATTTAACAATATCCCCTCGTTCACGCTCCATCCGTTTCCTCATGTTATCCATCTCGGCATAAGCCCTTAGATATTTGTCATTTAACAGGGCTACTTCCTCAGTAAGACGTTGTATTGTCTCTTCCGGATCTTCTTTTTTTGCCCTTTCTTCTTGAGATACCTCTGAAGCAAGGGGCTCATTTTCAGATAAGCTATCTATATTTATATCCTTTTCATCATGCTCATTTGTTATAGTATCAGTAGCCTTTTCTTTATCCATATTAAATTTCCTCCAGTAAGTTACTTAAGACCCTGGATATATAATCTACTAATGGTATCACCTTTGCGTAATCCATCCTCATAGGTCCTATTACCCCCAACGATCCAACAGGCACACTCCCCTTGCAATAGCCGGTAGCAACCATTCCACAATCAGAAATTCCAATATTAGTAAGATCCTCACCTAAGAATACCTTTACCCCGGGGGTTTCAATTATTTTGGTTAGTATCCGCACAATCTTACCTTTATCCTCAAACGCCCTTACTATTTCTTTGAGTTTATCTAAATCTGCAAATTCAGGATAATCAAATATACTCTCCTTGCCTTCTATCCATAAATCAGTAGTGTCTTCCACACTGTCTAGAGCCCTCATACTCAGGCTTATCGCTTGCCTTACAATATTATCAAACCTTGCCTTCTCACCTAGCATATCTTTTACCAGCGTATCCCTCATCTCTTTTACAGTAAGGTCTGCATACAAATCATTCAAGTAGTTGTTATACTTATTGAGCTTGCCCTGTGGCGGTACATCTTCACTATATACAATATGATTGTGGATCATCCCCGACTTGCTGACCAAGATAACCAGAATCTTGTGCGCATCAAGTCTTACAAATTCTATGTGCTTAAGTACAAACATTGCAAGTTTCGGCAGTATGATAATAGAAGCATTCCTTGAAAACTCCGAAAGTAAATATAATGACTCTTTGAGGGTATCATTTAAGCTTCCAATACCCTTTCCCATATGCCTGGTGATTAAAGACTTTTCTCCATTAGACATAGCCTTTAATTCTAAAATCTCATCCAGATAAAGACGCAGCCCCTCTATGGTAGGCACCCTTCCAGCAGAGACATGTGGTTGATGGAGACACCCTGTCTCCTCCAACTCCACCATTACATTCCTAATCGTAGCAGGCGAAAGGCCAAGGCCATATTTGTAAGCCAGCACCCTGGAACCTACTGGTTCACCATCGGCAATATATTCTTGAACTATTGCCCCTAATATCTTCTTTCCACGGATATTTAATGTACTTGCCATGATTTATCCTATTAGCACTCATATCGTCTGGTTGCTAAATAATCTATATAGAGACTCTCCGGTTTTATGTCAACATGCAACAAAATCTAGAACGGATATAAAGGGGCAAGGGTTATATGAAAGTAGTTGTCCGTGGTCCGTGGTCAGTTGTTTGTGGTATATTGGAAGGTGAAAATCCTATCTGGAGATTTTACAACGGACAACGAACAACAAATTACTGACAGTGCCCGTTTAAGGTAGGACAAAAAACATCTTGACATTAGTGTAAAATGAATATTGATATAAATCAACTGAGGGATACAAGAAGATTTTGAATAATCACGTAACAGGTGGACTATGATTGCATATCAACTCACAATACCGACAGAGAACGCTCCTGGAAAACTTGCCGAGGTCTCCGGAATTCTCGCAAAAGAAAATATAAATATCCGAGCAACTACAATCTCATCCTTTGGAGAAAAGGGGTTCTTTAATATCCTGGCCGATGACCCAAAACTCGCGCAAAAGGTCCTTACCAGGGAAGGGATACCGGTAAGTCTGAAAGAAATAATTGCCGTCATAATTGAAGATAAGCCTGGCGGCATGGATAAACTTGTTCAGCTTCTGGCTAACGAGGGCATCAATATCGAAAATGCCTATGGTTTTGTCCTTGAAGCCAATAAGACCGCAGTCTTTGTTATTGATGTCTCCGACATAGAGGCTACACAAAAACTATTGAGCGAACATAAATTTAAGACACTCCGTGCTGAAGCACTGGCAACGATAGAACCCTTTCATTATATGAAATATTAACCGTCTGCGACTACTCACGTAGTCAGGCTGAAGCTGTTTAGGCTGAAGGCTGAAGGTACCCGAAAAACACGCTTGCGGCGCTTTGGCGGAAAAACGGTTCGACTGAGTTCGCCGAAGGCAATATTCCTGCTTT
>JAYEFR010000005.1:0-6360 GCA_034716155.1 Thermodesulfobacteriota bacterium | reverse complement strand
CAATATAACTTGCCAAAACGCTTATCAGTAAGGTGTTTCCCTTCAGTAAAGATTTCTACTCGATATATTCAATCTTTGGGCTTTGATTTTGTACACCAAGATAGCAAATATCATAACAGCTATAAGTTCAAAAACCAATTCCGGACAAATACTCTCAAATCTTCCGCTTGATTATTGGGGAGCAGTACAAGCAAATGCGGTATCCTAAGTGTTATGAGGAAATGGTATAAGTATTTAATCTAACGAAACGGGAGAAAAGTGGCCTTTAAAGGCTCAGGGCGAATCAATGAATGTATTTTCTATTATCGATCATGACGTATTTGACACAGCCTACTTTTTTATGGTGTTATCTCTTCGTTTATGCTTTAAACAGATTCACACGGTAGAAGTCACAGATTCAAAACCTGTGCCACCCACCAGATAAAATTGAAAGGAAATTTAGGGGGTATTTTTCAAAAGTTAAGAGGGGCCTATGATTAGCTATGATTCTGTTACAAAGATATTTGGAACAGGTAAAGATGCTGTTACAGCAGTGGACAATATAAGCTTTACTATTGAAAAAGGAGAGGTCGTGGTCTTGCTTGGTCCATCCGGATGTGGGAAGACAACCTTATTGCGATTGACTAACAGGCTTGAATCTATTACCCGGGGGAATATCCATATTAATGGACAAGACATCATGGATTCGGATGCGGTGAAACTCAGGCAAAAAATAGGGTATGTCATCCAGGAGATCGGATTATTTCCAAACAAGACCATTACGGAGAATATTGCCGTGGTCCCCAGATTGCTTGGATGGAATAAAGACGATATCAGGCAGCGGGTGGATCAACTCTTAACTATGACCAATCTGGATCCCGAACTTTACCGAGACCGATACCCGACTGAACTCTCCGGTGGCCAGCAGCAGCGTGTTGGGGTGGCACGAGGACTGGCTGCAGATCCTGAAATTCTGCTTATGGACGAACCATTTGGGGCTATTGACCCTATCAATCGCGAGCAGCTTCAGGATGAATTTTTAAGACTCCAGGCCAATATAAAAAAGACCATAGCCTTTGTGTCTCATGACATCCACGAAGCCATCAAGATGGCGGACAAGATTGCTTTATTTAGCAAGGGCAAGCTTATTCAATACGATACACCGGAATTTATTCTTACCAGGCCAAAGAACAAATTTGTAGCTGATTTCGTAGGAGCAGACCGTGCCCTCAAAGTTCTCAGCCTCATGCGTGCCAAAGACGTTATTAACACCTCACCCAAAAACATTGTTCGCTCAACTGATTTGGCTCCAGATGTCCTGAAATCCATGGATAAAAAAAAGTTGGGTTTTGCGATCGTATTAAAAGACAACAGACCAATCGGTTATGTAACCCAGAAGATTCTTAAGTATGAAGAGGGGGAGATCGAGGATCTTGCGGAAGAATATCCGGAAGTTGTAGGAGAGTACGATTCACTGCGGGACGTGCTTTCATGCATGCTTATGCATAACCTTATAATACTCTGCGTTGTAAGCAGAGATGGAAATTTTATTGGCACGGTCAGTTATAAAAATATACAGGATTCCATCCGTGATATCTATTCACAATACCAAGATTAACAGGGTTTAGCAATGAACAGTACTTTGGGTTTTATTGTGGACAATCACCAGAAGGTCTTTCACCTGACCTGGGAGCATATTTGGATAGTGGGTTTGGCCCTTGCCATTGCCATCCTGATTGGCGTGCCTTTAGGGATATTGATCACCAAACGCGAGGATCTTTCTAAGCCGGTGCTCAACACGGCCAATGTCTTGATGACCATCCCCTCCATTGCGCTGTTCGGCCTTATGCTTCCCATCCTGGCGGTTTGGAATCTTGGGTTGGGAAAGGTGCCGGCAATAATAGCCCTGGTACTCTACAGCCAGCTCCCAATTATCCGGAATACCTATACTGCCATCAAAAATGTACCTCCGGAAATAGTAGATGCCGGTAAGGGTATGGGCATGAACAGGTGGGAATTGCTTGTAGAAGTGGAGATACCTATTTCCATACCCGTTATTCTGGCTGGTTTGCGTACGGCCGCTGTTATGAATATAGGTATAGCCGCCATTGCTTCATATATCGGGGCGGGGGGCTTAGGCGTTTTTATTCAGCAGGGTATCAATCGCGTTTATCCTGAAATGATTTTGAGCGGTGCTATTCTGGTTTCTGTCCTGGCTATCTTTGTTGACGGGGGTATGGCGATACTGGAGAGGATTCTTACGCCAAAGGGGATTAAGATCCAAAGGGGACTCGCAGGATGATAAAGATGCTGCAAAAGGCATATAGAGTTTTCCTTATAATGATTGTTCTGGGTGCAGGCATAGCAACTGAAAGGACCGGTTTCATCGAGTATATGTTTGATCCCTACCAGTATCCCTTAATCTTTAAATTTTTCTTACAGCATCTTTATTTAGTAGGCTATAGTATGGCTATGGCCACTGTTATAGGCCTTGTTGCAGGTATTATGTTGACCCGGAAGCAGTTTAGAAGATATGCCGGGATAGTCATGTACATCATCAGCCTGGGGCAAACAATCCCTTCTCTGGCGGTGTTAGCGCTGGTTATGAGCTTTTTGGGTATCGGCACAAAACCAGCCATCTTTGCACTTACCATTTACTCTGTTTTACCTATAGCCAGAAATACACTCGCAGGAATAAATGCTGTCCCCCCACCCATGATTGATGCAGCTAAAGGTATGGGGATGACCCCTACGCGCATCTTATTTGAGATAGAACTCCCCAACGCCATGAAGGTAATCCTTACGGGTTTCCGGGTAGCTTTGATCATCAATATCGGCACAGCAACATTGGCTTTCCTTATAGGCGCCGGGGGATTGGGTGATCTTATTTTTTCTGGTATCAGCCTCATGCGAACCGATCAATTGCTTGCGGGAGCCGTCCCTGTAACAATCATGGCCCTTGTTGCAGATTTTCTCTGTGAACTCCTGGGGGTGCTATTAATTTCTAAAGGATTAAGGCTTGCAGAGGAGTAAGCCTTATGTTAAAAGATGTTGCAAATGATGCTTCCGCAATAAGTCGAATTTGTCATTTAGAACAAATGTGAGAAATCTTCATTGCGAAACTTACAGGAAAATAAAGGCAGTCTTCCTGCAGTTGAAATGACAAGTTGATAAAACTTTTTGCAAAACCGTCATAAGTGAAATAATAATAAGGAGAGGAGAGTATATGAAAAATCTATTGAGAAAGATATTGTTCATTACCATTTTAGTTTCAATAATTGCTATTCCCACCCAGAGTATCTTTGCACAAGACAAAAAAATAGTTATAGGTGGGAAGAATTTTACAGATCAATACATTATGCCGGAGATTGCCCGTATTTTGCTGGAGAATGAAGGATTTGACGTTACATTAAAAACCGGTGTGGGGACTACTTTGTTACGCAAGGCCCTGGAAAGCGGCCAGGTTGATATGTATTTCGAATACACTGGTTCTGCTTACACGGTGTTTTTCAAGCAAGAGGATAAAGCCATTATGACAGATCCGGACAAGATCTATAATTGGGTCAAGAACGAAGATGCGAAAAATGGCTTGGTATGGACAAAGCGGATTAAGCACAACAATACTTACACCTTGATGATGCGCAAGGAGGATGCAGAGAAGAAAGGCATCTATTCCATTTCCGATCTGGCAGCTTATGTCAACAAACATCCCAAGGAACTCATATTTGGTATGAATCCGGAATTCTGGGAACGCCCCGATGGGTTCAGGGCAATTATGAAGGTCTACGGTTTTAAAGTGCCAGTAGAGAATATGAAGAAGATGTCTACTGGTCTGTGCTACACGGCCCTCAAAGAGGAGAAGACGAATGCATCCATGGGTTTTTCCACGGATGGTCGTATTGTTGCCTTTGGCTTTATCAATCTAAAGGACGATAAACACTTCTTCCCCGTGTATAACCCCTGCCCTGTGATCCGCAAGGAGGTGCTTGATAAATATCCTGAGATCAATCAAATTATTGACCCGATGAGAGAACTTGGCGAGACTGATATGCAGCACTTAAATAAAGCCGTGGATGTGGACAGAAAGTCCCTAAAAGAGGTGTCGGAGGGCTGGCTAAAGAAAAAGGGGTTTATCAAATAATCTCTTTGGCGGCTTTGTGGATAGGGGGTCTACCATAGGATTTTGGAGTATGACCCCATTCTTTCTTTTAGCCGCATGTTCTCCCGCAAGAGATCTGTGCGGGGGGTGCTGGGTAACCGGCATTCCTACAGCGACTTCAAATTTGACAGAAGTGTTAATCTGGGATAGTAATGCCTCATGTCAAAGCCATTAAGAAATCGCTGGTATTGAGAAGGAGATGTTGAATGAAGTTTGAAGACCGGGCCCCCTACCCTGAAAAGAAAATCTTAGGGATTAGCGCCAGTCCGAGAAAAAACGGAAATTCAGATATCCTTCTGAACAATATCTTGAATGGAACCAAAGAGAAAAATATACCCGTTAAAAACGTTCATCTATGTGACTATCAATTTCAACCGTGTATAGGATGTGAAAAATGCCGAAAGGATAAGATCTGTTCAGAATTAAATGACGGCATGCAGCTTTTGTATCCAGAAATAATAGAATCTCAGGGGTTGATCCTTATCTCTCCTACCCATAACTATAATATCACCGCATGGATGAAGGCATTTATCGACCGTCTTTACTGTTTTTATATCTTTGATAACAATCGCCCGAGAGGCTGGTCAAGCCGTTTATCAGGCCAGGATCGAAAGGCAGTCTTGGCGGCAGTTTGTGAGAATGAATCAAAGAAAGATATGGGATTTACCATTGAGGCTATGCGTCTTCCACTTGAAGCATTGGGATATGAAATAATAGGAGAGTTGGCTGTCTTTGGAATCTTCGACAAAGGAAACGTAAAAGCGGATAAAAAAATATTGGCCAGGGCATCAAGACTTGGGGCGAAACTGGCAAAATCCATTCTGGCAAAACAATCCCGTTAGTCAATTGTTATCATAGGGAAAAGGAGAAGGGTCTGAGCCATTTTGCAGTTGCAAAGATAAGAGGAAAAGGGGACACCCATTAAAAGGTCCTGTCAATAAGAATACTACTCCATCGCAACCGGCCGCTACCAGGACAACTGAACGGGGATGTTACTTTATATTCATACTCATGTTTAAAAGTCCATATAACTTGCCAAGATGCTTATCAGTAAGGTGCAACCCTTCCTTAAAAGATTTCTACTCGATATATTCAATTTTTTGGTGTTGATTTTGTCCATCAATATAGCAGCTATATGGACTCCCCGGCTAAAGAGCGGCCTGCTCTTTTATATTTTTTAGAAACAATCATTGATGCCCTCGCAAAAAGTCAGAGTGCATAAATTGGTTGAGTATCTTGGCCTAAGTCATTGCCGGGCGTATATTTCATACAGCGTGTAATAATTAAACCCAATCTGGTTGCAAAATTGGATATTTTGCTGAGAAAACAGAATTTATCAGTCGAAAAGTCATCCAAAGAGGGCATCAATGCCCTTCTCACTGCTGTTGCCCTGAATATATTCACACCAATGGCCTTGAGTGTTGCACAGTACCGCACAGCTTCCATCCCTCTCACCCTAAGACGCTTCACCCCGGTGAGCGTATTGTACTCCGACATGGTGGCCTCAACTCCGGCTCGATAGCGGTAGTTGTTCACAAACTCATCCGTGTGCTCAGCCTTTCTCCTCCTGCCAATCCTCATTGCCTTTCCAGTATAGCGCAGATAATAATTCTTCTTGCCCTTTTGTACCGGGCATTGCAAACGATAAGGGCAGGCATTGCAGGCATCCAGGGCAAAACTGACATTGTGGCGACCCTTCTTTGTCTTATGAGAAATCGGGGCATATTCCACCTGGACACCTGATTATTCTTCCGTGGTGGTTGCATTCAAAATCGGCAAGGCTCAATGATTCATCTCTTGATTCTGCCATGCAGGGAGCCACAAGGTCTACACCCATCTTCTGTGCCTGTTCATGATTGTCATCACTACCATAGAGGGAATCCGCCAGCACCTCTTGGGGGCCAAGATCCCTTTCCTGCACAGACTCTATTGCTGGAATCAATGCATGGGCATCGCTTTTATGAGACGGCTCCACCTCAACATGCGTGATCAGATTAAGGGTGGTTTCATCCTTGTCTTCAGTATAGGTCTCCATCACCTGTACCTGATATCCCTGTCCCTTATGCCCATCATAGGTGGCATCTACATCAGATGGATTTTGCAAAGAGTCTGATGGAATTTCCTTGGGAGATTTAACCGCTACCTCTTGTGGCTTACCTTCAGGATCTTTGGTGATGACACATTGTTCTTCAAGCACCCTCAAGATAAGGCTGTAGCTGCTC
>JAYEFR010000004.1:17154-29329 GCA_034716155.1 Thermodesulfobacteriota bacterium | reverse complement strand
AACGGTTCAATGCAAGACCTCATCGGCCCGCTTAAGGGAACGGGTCCTGTATTGCCGTGATCTTATTCCCCCATCAATTGGAGGTTACCCCTTCATTAACATCCCCCTAACCCCCTTCAAAGGGGGAATTTGTTCGAGCAAATTAAGGGATAGTGGCTCTTGAGATATTCCTTTTCGCCCTTGGCGGATGATTTGCTGACACCGCCTTTGGCGAGCCTAAAAGATGTATCAAAGAGCGATACAGGTAAGCGAGAGAACCCTCATTCCGAAATCATTTCCATCTTTGGTTGTGTCTGACAGGACATGGAGGTTTATACGGAAATGGTTAGTACAAAAATAAATCATGAGTAATCTTGAGGTAATCGAGAGGCAAAAAAATTAGATTTGGTCTTTACCTCACAATTTAGATGTAGCTAGGGGGGATAAAAAAGGCCCGTTAAAAAAACGGGCCCTTACACCTATGCAGCAAAAAGATTAATCAGTCTTTATAGGTATCTTTTTCGCCTCTGCTTCTGCTGGTGTCATCTTTGGAAGTGTTACGGTGAGAACTCCTCTCTTAAAAGATGCATCCACATTTTCGGTATCAACCTCACATGGGAGCGAAATCACCCTTCTAAAGGCGCCAAATGAACGTTCTGCATAATAATAATCCTTCTCTTCTTCTTCCCTTTCCTCTTTCTTCTCACCCTTTATGGTGAGTGTATCCTTACTTGTAGAAATCTCTATATCTTTTTCATCCATACCAGGAAGCTCTGCTGTTACCCGAATATCCTTATCACTCTCTGCCATATTCACCTGAGGACTAAAGGGCCCTGTCCATCCCTCAGATGTGCCAAATGGGAATCTCTCAAAATCCCCAAAGAATTGATCGAATAACTGGTCCATTGCCCTGTGCAGAGAATAGATGGGATGCTCCCCCTCACGCCTTGCAGGGATACCCTTTCTTCCCCATTTCCACGGAGCTATATCTCTAATGGCCATATTATCTCCCCCCTTTCTTTATATTTGCCTTTATTCATTGTACCTTAACAATAATCCTTCTAGCCTTAGCCGGCTCAGCCTTGGGTAGGACTAGCTTCAATACCCCATCCTTGATGCTTGCCTCAATCCTGTCCTGGTCAATTGCATCAGATAGCGTAAATACACGGTAATAATCACCTACATCATATTCAGCATACGCCAGGTCATAACCCTCAAAATTATCAGGCTCAACAAAGCCCTCAATGGTCAGAATTCCGCTGTCCAGAGTTATGTTCACTGAACCTTCATTTACACCAGGCATATCAGTAAATACAACCATATCATTATTTGATCCACAGATATCTACCCTTGGAGTAAATGTCTTTTTAGCCCTGGTGCGCTCTGGCATAGCTGTTGTTAGGCCTTCTTTCTTCCGGACTTTAATATCTTTTCTCTTCTCTGCCATAAACAATCACCCCCTTTAATTAAACAGTCTTAACGCTTATTTTTCTTGGTTTGTCTGCGTCTGGCCTGGGTAGTTTAATAGAAAGTATGCCTTTTTCATACCTTGCCTCTACATTATCAGCATCAACAGCATATGGAAGCTCTATTCTGCGTGCGAAACCACCAGAATTCCTCTCCCTGCGATGATATGTCTCTCCCTGTTTTAATTCCTTCTTGGTTCGGGATCCATGTAAAGTCAGTGTATTACCTACTAGAGATATATCTATATCCTTAACGTCGATACCGGGTATCTCGGAAGTAAGCATCACCCCGTCCTCACTATTCCAGACATTAACTGCAGGGAAACCTGCACTGGTTGTTTCCTCAACATTTGAGAATATACGGTTCACTTTATCTTGCATGCGTTGCATCTCACTCAATGGATCCAAAAACCACCCACCTCTTTCAGGCCATCTCGGTAACATATTTACCACCTCCTTGATATTTTGTTGTTTTTTCTTTATTGAAACCCGAGTTTCTAACTATAAAATATGGTCACCCAAGGTATAAATCAAGGGCACTTTAAGAAATTCATATGAAAACAGGGGTCGGGGATCAGGGGTCAATTTTCAGGGATGGATATTTTTCTCAGCACGTAAGGAGGGATGGAGGGGTTCTTGAGATATACCTTCTATCGCGATTTGCTAATACATCCTTTGGCGGAGCTTAAAGGGGAATCGCTCCCTTATGTTTGAGCCCGAAGGGCGAGTTAGGGAGCGCCCGTAAGCAAGCCAAAAGGATGCATCAAAGAGCGATAAAATGCAAGCGAGAGAACCCCACATCCCGAAAATATTTTCATACTTTGTTGTGAGCGCAGCTCATGCGGGTATATCAGAAAGTTAAAATTCTTTATGCGTTAAGCCTATACAGGGATTGAAAAATGAATTAATATTTAAGCCATGGTAGTTATCAATACAACACGCCAATATCATAAGACATCTTCTATAGACCTCATGAAGGAGTTTACCATATGCGAGTCTTTTGCTTGCCTAGATTCACCGTATATGATAGCCCTTAAAGAGCCAGAACCCTATGGTGCCCTCATCGGCAAGCTCCTTATCGCTGCAAATATTTTAAAGCCAGGGACAAAGATTTTGGAGGCAGGCGGTGGTTATGGGAGCCTTATGAAAGGCCTTTTAGGGACATATTTGTCGCTAATAAAACATGCCTATATGATAGACATATCAAAAGCGCTCCTCAATATACAGAGAAAGAACCTTTCTCCCTGGAAAAAATTCACCACCTTCATAAATGCAGATATAACCGAAATAATACATGCGATATCCAGCATGGATCTCATAATACTCAATGAAATGCTCGGCGATCTGGATACGTGGACAGGACTGGAAGCGAAAAATCTGCCGGATGATGCAGCACGGATGGTAAATAACTATCACCTGGATATCCCCAAAGAGGGGACATTCAACCTCAATATGGGTGCTCTCTCTCTCATAGAAGAAACGTGTAGAAAAGGAATCCCTGTATTTATCTCAGAACACTCATGCGACCCTATTATACCTGAGGACATGGCATTCCTTGAAAAAGATCTTGAACTAAACAGTTTCCCAAGAGAGATAAAGCTATATGGACATTCTGAGTTTACCATAAGATTTTCTCATTTGATCCAGGTAGCAAAGGCATGGCACAGAAACATACTTACAGGCCCCGTCCTTAAGTTAGTGGGATTGAAAGACTCACCACAGATGCGATTCATATTTACAATGCATGCGTGCGCTACAGAAAAGCAGGAGATCATATTCGAGATCCTGGACCATATCCGTGAATACAGGTGGCTTGTTATATACTAAGTTTAGTAAATAGGTCGTCAACCAGATGGCAATCTGATTGCCAATCTTTTTGACAATTTGTCACAAACCTCGACCCGTAAGATTGTCTTTTTGACAACTTGTACATTCAAAAGGTGACGCCCTCTTTGCAAGTGCCAACATGTCAATATACTGATTTTTGTCATAAATAAATTCAATGTTATCAGCCAGTTACAATAGGGCAACAATGGCACGACTATTGCCTTATTGTTATAATGTAAAAACAAAAAAGAGAAAGGAGAAATGTTATGTTAGCTCTTTGGGTCATAATCGGTTGCTTATTTTTAACAGGCATAGGGATAAGATTTATATATAAGGTGCTGGGTCTTACAAGGGTAGAGGCAACAGCAGTCTTTGTATTGATTGTGATGTTGGTTGGTATCAACTCTGGACCAGTAAGGCAATTGATAGCTCAATTGTTTTAAAGGAACTACCATGAAAAGAAAGAAACTTTCACAGGTATTATCAAATAGATTGGTAAGAATTAGTACATGTGGCTTTATGCTGGTTCTTACCACTTTCCTGGGGCTTTATGTAGGAGTCTATCTGGATGGAATCACCAATATGGCCCCAAACTTTACCCTGGTATGCTTGATCGTAGGGATAATTCTCGGATTTAAAGGCTTTGTTCAGGAGACAATCATTCAGAGAAGAGGAGAGAAAACAACATGAATACAGTCTTTATTATAATTGGAGCGATATTTCTTGTAGCTATACTCTATAGATTCATCCGTGTAGGTGGCCTGGCATACAGACACGCAACGCAGGGTATAGACATTCATTATCATAATCATATAAACGCTGAAAAATACTCCGGTAAATACCAAGACACTACAAGAGCCACTCAATACTAAACCGGAAAGGCTTCCTGCAAGCTAAAAGCGGTCTGCTTATTCCTTTTTTTCTATAACCCCATTCATGTCTGGATAGGTCTCCTCCCACTTATCCATAATAAATTCAAATGGCAGGTCAGCAAATACTCCATGAAAGGTTACGTATTCCACATACCTTCTCCCTTTTTTATCAGTAGAAGGGAATACAGCGTCTCCTCTTCCATCAAACCCTACCGGTGGGAATGACTTTTTTTCGCACATCTCAATATCAAAGGCAGGGGTGGCCTTTATCCATTGCTCATCCAAGTATAGCTCTGCATATCCATGGCAAGTAAACAAATTGGTACCCATAGCCTCCAACAATGCCCCTTCTGAGCGGTGGTTGATGATGTCCGCCAGCCCCAATCGAGCTGGTATCCCCTCATGCCTGGCCAGGGCTATAAGGACTATGGCCTTCTGCACGCAATATCCCTGGCCATATTCAATTATGTGGCTTGCTATATTTGTTTCTATCTTATAAGCCTCTACCCAGGGGTTATATTTAATCCCATCTCTTACAGCATAAAAGAGCTTTACGGCCTTGTCTCTTTGCGTAGTCGCATCCCCTACCGCATCCCTTGCCATAGAAGCCACCCTCGGGTGACCTATATCAATAAAGTATGTAGACGAAAGATATTTCTTCATAGATAAAATCTATATTAGGAAGAACCAATCACGTCAATGCAAATCTCCAATAAGACCTCTCCTAAAAATCCTCGGCCTTGACAGGAAAAGAGTTTTCAGGTTTATTGTCCACCATGACATTAGATATGAATGAAATACTTAAACAGATGCAGAATATTCAGGCTAAAACCAAAGAGATCCAAGCACAGCTTGCAAAAAAATCCGTGGAAGCTCAGGCAGGTGGCGGCATGGTTAATGTTACAGTAAACGGCAGGCAAGAGATTCAAAAGATCAAGATTGATCCTATCTGTATGGATACAAGGGACATCCCTATGCTGGAAGATCTGATCCTCGCTGCTGTAAATCAGGGGATAAGAAAATCCAGGGAACTTGTCTCTGAAGAGCTAAAAAAACTCACAGGAGGGCTTAACCTCCCATTTAATCTATTCTGAGATGAACCCATATCCCAAACCTCTAAGAAACCTCGTATCACAGCTGAAACGGCTTCCAGGCATAGGCGAAAAGACCGCTAGCAGGCTAGCCCTCTATATTCTAGGTGACAAAGGGGATCTCGCAGTCAGGCTAGCTGAGGCATTAAAAGAAGTGAAACAAAATATAAGGCTTTGTCCTGTATGTTTTAATATAACAGATAAGAAACTATGTGCTATATGCCAGGATACATCCAGAGATACATCTATTATATGTGTAGTGGAAGACCCCAGCGATGTACTGGCACTAGAGGCAACCCACTCATTTAAGGGTCTTTACCATGTCCTCCACGGCCTTATCTCTCCTATAAACGGGGTAGGATCTGATGATATAAAATTGCCCGAGTTGATAGACCGTATAAGAAAGCCCTCTGTTGAAGAGGTCTTGATAGCTACAAACCCATCTGTTGAGGGGGAAAGCACATCTCATTACATCCATAAGATGATAAGCGATGCCAAATTGCCTGTACAGGTCTCCAGAATTGCCTATGGGATACCCATGGGTGCAGAACTGAAATATATGGATCAGGTAACGCTTAGTAGTGCTTTAAGGTATCGACGGGACATAAAAGATCTGTAGTGATGAGTTGTCCATAAAAAACTAAGGTGGATTATATCCTAAGAATACGGTGTGGTAAGAAATCGATTAGGAAGGCAATAATCATGCATAAAGAGACGATACTGCAGAAAGGACAAAAGATTCATAAAAAAGTTTGAACGAATTTAATCTCTATATCACGGAAAAGTATGCCATATTACAGGAAATTTTTGTCACTTGCTAAATTGTGTTAATGGCTTGAATAACGCATACTTCCTGCTGGCATTACTATTGCTAAAACTTAAATGAAGCATAAAGCATCTGAAAGCTGATGCCGATAAGGACAATATATGAGAATAAGCAATAGAATGCTGTATGATCAGCTCACCAGAAATATAGGAAACAGTGCGGAAAGGATGTTTGAGCTCAACAATCAGATATCCTCCGGCAAACGTATGACCAGGCCATCAGATGACCCGATTGGCATTTCAAACGTGCTCATATACCGTACCGAACTCACCGCAGTGAATCACTTTGAAAAGTCAATAGACCTGGCAAACGGATGGCTCTCCAGGACGGACTCTATACTCCAGGACGCAGATAATCTGCTCGGAAGGGCGCTCGAACTGGCTACTCAGCAGGCTTCTGCAACTGCAAGCGCAGATACCCGTGAAGGTGCAGCTCAAGAGATAGAAGAGATCAAAAATCAGTTAGTAGGCTCTGCAAACTCCAAATATGGTGACAAGTATATGTTTGGGGGCACACAGACACAGACAGCCCCGTTCATCAATGTGAGCGAGAGTGATTGGCAGGATAATGTGCTTACAATAGCGGCAGCCCCTCCTGGTTCACCATCGGAAGGAGACAGGTATATCGACTCAGATGATGGCAATATATGGGAATATACCGGCGGTGCCTGGGTAGACCAAGGGACCACATCTGACGGCACGGCCGTTATCGTGGAGGACGAAAATGAGCTGTATGTGTACAGTGGCGGCATCTGGGTGACACAGTACCAGGGCAACGACTCTACATTCTCAATAAAGATAGGGAAGACAGATACCATAGAGATAAACATTCCAGGGGATGCAATATTCAGAAGCACTAACGGAGATGTATTCATGACACTCTTAAGGCTTGAAAAGGCCTTAAGGGGTAATGATCAAGAAGGCATTAGGGATCAGATGTCTGCTATTCAGGATTCGCAGCAGGTACTGCTAAATAATTTAGCAAAAATAGGAGCACGGGTAAACAGACTTGATCATACAAAGTCTGTGTTACAGAAATCAAATGTAGATATTCAAGAGAGGATATCCCTAATAGAAGATTTGGACTATGCAGATGCTATCATATCGCTAGAGAACCAACAAACCATCTATCAGGCAACGCTAAAAAGTGCATCTATGATTACACAGCTATCCCTTGCAGATTACGTTTAGGAGTAAACATTGGAAATCAATACACTAAGGTTTGGAAAAATCTCTGTAGAGGAAGATAAAATAATAACCCTCTCCCATGGTCTCCTGGGCTTTTCCCAGTACAGACATTTTATATTATTCCCCCATAAGGAAGGTTCACCCTTCTTCTGGCTCCAGAGCATAGACAATGGTGAGCTGGCCTTTGTATTGCTTAATCCCAATATAGTAGTGCCTGATTACCAAATCGATCTCGACGAGGAGATCCTGCATGAACTAGATGCAAAAGAGGCATCAGATTTGGAAATCCTCTGCACAGTAACCATACCGCGGGATCAGCCGGAAAAGATGACGGTAAATCTATTAGGCCCTATCATAATACATCCAGAAAAGAGATTTGCCAAACAACTTATCCTCACCACCGGGGCTTATTCGCATCGCCATCCAATAATCCAGGACAAGGTATAAGCAGTATATATATAAACCAATTTTTACTTAAAGACATCTCATCCCCCCTCTCCCAATAACCTTGATCCCTACCAGGGGGTACTATGTTCATTCCGCGTTCCATATCTGTTAGTATTGACGCATTCGTAAAAAGTCGGATTCAGCTAATATGTCATTTCGAATATCAGGGAGATTGCTTGTATTTTCATCATGTTACATCGGAAAGATTTCTCGCTTTGCTCGAAATGACAAGTTGTTGGGACTTTCAAATAATTTAACTATCAAAAGTTATTTTCGGTTGCAGTGCCGCGAAGCGGCATAATCTAGCTTTTTACGACTGCATCAGTATTAGCTCTTGAAAGCAGCAATCTTGTATGATAGAAGGGCTCACCACAAAACACACGTTCTTTATATGTGTAAGGTCATGGTGTCCATGAAGACCAGGGATCGATCTTACCAGGAACGGAGGAAAAACCGAAAGGGGAATTAAATGTCAAGAGTTACTATGAAACAACTCTTAGAAGCAGGTGTTCATTTTGGCCATCAGACTCCTAGATGGAATCCTAAGATGAGGCCCTATATCTTCGGGGCCAGGAACGGTATTCACATAATAGACCTCCAAAAGACTGTAAAACTTTTTGATATAGCATGTGACTTTATCAGGGATACAACAGCGAATGGGGGTAAGATCCTTATGGTTGGGACAAAAAAGCAGGCCCAGGACAGCATAGAAGAAGAGGCCCAAAGAGCTCTTGCTTACTACGTGAATTACAGATGGTTGGGAGGAATGCTTACCAATTTTTCTACCATAAAGAAAAGCATTGATCGGCTTAAATGGCTAGAGACCATTATTGATAACGGCACTATTGAAAAATATCCCAAAAAGGAACAACTCCAGATGAAGAGGTCAAAGATCAAACTGGACAGAGCCTTAAACGGGATTAAGGATATGGAGCATCTCCCGAATGCTGTGTATGTTGTAGATCCATCCAAGGAATACATTGCAGTAAGAGAGGCCAAAAAACTAGGCGTACCCATCATCGCTATCGTAGACTCAAACTGCGACCCTGGTATGATAGATTATATAATACCAGGTAATGATGATGCGATTCGTGCCATTAAATTGTTTACATCAAAGGTCGCAGATGCATGTCTAGAGGGACATGCCATCTATGAAGAGAAGCTGCAAACCTTGGCCAAAGAGGAAGAAGAAGCCCTGGTAGAAGAACAAGCTCCTTCCATAAAAGCACCTGAAAGAGCTGAGGCCCTTCTTGGTAAAGAGATCGATGAGGATATTGAGGTAATCATAAAAGAGAGCGACTCATCAGTCCAAGAAGATATAGCGGATGAGAAAAAAGATGCAGGAGATAAAGAAGAAGTAACTGAAGGCAAAGAAGATATCCCTGAAGAGAAAGAAGATGTAATCGAAGAGAAAGCGGATGTAACAGAAGATAACAAAAAACAATGATTATACTATCTGGAGGTATAAGGTGAATATATCGGCAGCAGATGTAAAGATTCTAAGAGAAAAGACTGGCATCGGGATGATGGATTGTAAAAAGGCACTGGAAGAATGCAATAATGACTTTGACAAGGCCATCGAATTACTAAGAAAAAAAGGCTTAGCCATCGCTCAAAAGCGGGCTGGGAGGGCTACATCCCAGGGGATGGTAGGTTCATATGTCCATATGGGTGGCAAAATTGCTGTGCTGGTAGAGGTCAACTGCGAAACCGACTTCGTGGCTAAGTCGGAAGGCTTTAAAACCTTTGTCAAAGATATAGCCATGCATATTGCTGCAAGCAGTCCAGAGTGGAGTAGAAGAGAAGACGTTCCCCCTGATATTCTGGAAAAGGAAAAGGAAATATTAATGGACCAAGCCGTCAAGACAGGAAAACCTGAAAAGGTGGTGGAAAAGATAGTAGAGGGAAAATTAAATAAGTTTTTCAGCGAAAATTGCCTTATGGAACAGCCCTTTGTAAAGGATCCGGATATTAACATAGATCAATACCTAAACAACCTGATTGGGAAGACAGGTGAGAAATGTATAATAAGGCGTTTTGTAAGATATCAGTTAGGAGAAAAGATATAGAAAGTGCCCTTAGAATATAATAGAATCCTCCTCAAATTAAGTGGAGAGTCCCTTGCCGATAAATCAGGGTATGGTATCGACCCGGATATCCTTGCTTCCATAGCAGGGAGTGTAAAGGAAGTCCATACAATCGGAGCCAAGATAGGCATTGTTATTGGGGGAGGAAATATCTTCCGAGGATTATCCAAGCAAAGGTTTGTAGATCGAGTATATGCTGACTATATGGGAATGTTGGCAACTGTCATAAATGCCTTAGCCTTACAGGGTAACCTGGAGGCATTAGGGCTACAATGCAGGGTATTGAGCGCCATTGAGGTAAACGGGGTAGTAGAGCCTTTTATAAGGTCTCGATCGGTTAAACACCTGGAAAAAGGCCGTGTGGTTATATTTGCCGGAGGCACCGGCAATCCATTTTTTACTACAGATACAGCTGCTGCGCTGAGGGCCATGGAGATAGGGGCCGATGTCTTGATTAAGGCTACCAGGGTAGATGGTATATACAATAAAGATCCGGAGGTATCCTCTGATGCCATACTTTTTAAAGAAATTGACTACGATCAAGTCTTGGCCGAAGATCTTAAGTTTATGGATGCCACAGCTATAAGCCTCTGCCGTGATAACAATCTGGAGATTCGAGTCATAAATATAAGTGATCCTAAAACCTTAAAAAAGGCCATTGAAGATGAGGCCATAGGATCCATTGTAAGGAGGAGGAAATAAATTCCATGATAAATGACATATTGAATGATCTTAAAAAGGATATGGAAAAAAGCATACATGCCCTGGAACACTCCCTGATAAAGATAAGAACAGGCAAGGCGTCTGTCGGGATCTTAGAAGGTATCATGGTAGATTATTATGGGTCGCCCACACCACTTAACCAGCTATCCACCCTTGCCACTCCCGAACCCAGATTGATCACTATTCAGCCATGGGATACCAGTGCTACCTCTGCCATAGAAAAGGCAGTCCTCAAGTCTGACTTAGGGCTTACGCCGGCTAATGATGGGAAGATCATTAGAATACCTATCCCCCCTCTCACAGAAGAACGCAGGAGAGACTTGGTAAAGGTAATCAAAAAGTCAGGAGAAGACTTCAAGATAGAGATGAGAAATCACAGACGAGATGCAAACAACCTGCTAAAAGAGATGGAAAAGGGAAAAGAGATCAATAAAGATGAATTAAAAAACTCTCTGGATAACGTACAAAAAGTTACTGATAATTTTATAAAGAGTATAGACGCCATCATCTCGGATAAAGAAAAGGAGATTATGGAGATCTAAAGACTGAACATCAAAGGCCTGAGGGCTTATGTAATTTCTTCTGTAATCTTTTCTACAGCACGGATAGGATCTGAAGCCTCCCTGATAGGTCTCCCTATAACCAATAAGGTTGCCCCTGCTTCTATAGCTCCCCTTGGGGTGGATATCCTTTCCTGATCGCCCTTTGTAGCCCAGGAGGGTCGGATTCCAGGCGTTATTACCATAGACCCATCCGGCAGATAAGGCCTTATATATTCAATATCCATTGGTGAACACACAATCCCATCCACGCCACAGTTAGCGGCTAACCTAACCAGGGATACCACCTCATCCTTAAGCGGTCTATTTATTCCCACACCAGCCAGGTCATCCTCATCAAGAGATGTTAATATAGTAACCCCAACTATCTTCGGCGCAAGTTTACTAAGAGCCATGGCCTCTTCTTTAGCCGAGGCCACAGCAGCCTTTATCATATCTTTACCACCCAATAAATGAACGGTCATGATATCCACACTCAATCTCACTGCTGACCCGACAGCGCCTGATACTGTGTTGGGAATATCATGAAACTTGAGATCAAGAAAGCACTTAAGGCCTTCTGATTTTATCTCCCTTATCACCTCAGCCCCCGCTGAAACAAAGAGTTCAGGCCCTATCTTGAAATATCCCACATGCCCTTTAAGGGTATGGATCCACCACCTCGCTGAGGTAAGATCGCCTACATCAAGGGCAAAGATTATCCGATCTCGGCCAGCCATTTTAATCCTTTAATTGCCTCATCCCTGGAACATCGGTATGCGTGTATAATAGACTCAACCTCATTTATAGCCACCTCCAGAATATCATTGACCACAAGATAGTCATAATTTCTCCAGCAGCGAAGTTCTGTAGAGGCATTACTCAATCTAAGTGCAAAATCTTCAGATGTTTCAGTCCCTCTCCTTTGTAGACGTCTTGAGAGCTCCTCAAGGTTCGGGGGCACAATAAATATAAAACACCCTATACCTTCTTTCTTTTGTATATTCACTACCCCCTGAACATCTATATCAAATAACACACTATGTCCCTGATTTTCCTGGGCCTTTACCCAGGGCAGGGATGTACCGTAAAAATGATCATGAACTATGGCCCATTCTAAAAATACCCCCC
>JAYEFR010000004.1:0-17144 GCA_034716155.1 Thermodesulfobacteriota bacterium | reverse complement strand
TTTTCATATCTTCAAATGCCGGTCTCGAAATAAAGAAGTAGTCCTTCCCATCTACCTCGCCGGCCCTCTTAGGCCTGGTAGTGTATGACACAGAAAGTATAAGGGATTTATTCCTCCTTAAAAGTTCGCTTATTATACTAGACTTGCCCACCCCGGACGGGCCTGAAATAAATATCCGCACCTTTCTTTCTATTCCTTAACTCTTAAATCTATGTCTGACTTTGAACTCCACTCCCTATTCTTCACTATCCTCATCACTGCCTTTTAATGAGTTATGATCTGAAAATCGATGTGTAATGGTCTCTGCCTGTATCGCAGAAAGGATGACATGGGAACTGTCGGTAACTATAATGGCCCTTGTCTTTCTGCCCTGGGTGGCATCTATAAGATGCCCCTTTTGTCTGGCCTCTTCTTTTAGACGTTTCATTGGCGATGATGTGGGATTTACAATAGCAATAATCCTGGATACCACAACCCCGTTATTGAAACCAATGTTAAGAAGCCTATCTACGCGTTTATCCATAACTCTACTCCTTTCTTGTATGATTACTCGATATTTGCTGTCTGCTCACGTATCTTTTCTACCTCGGTCTTCGCATCAATCACAAAATGACTCAAGTCAGACATCTGGGATTTTGACCCGATGGTATTAATCTCTCTGTTTATCTCCTGCAGTATAAAATCCAAACGCCTACCTGCAGGGTTGGCGCTACCATTACTAACATCCCTAAACATATCAAGGTGGCTTTTTAACCTTACAAGTTCTTCTGTAATATCGCATCTCTCAGACATTAAAGCCACCTCTTGAGCTATCCTTACATCATCAACTGGTACAGCATTATCCTTTAATAGTATATCTATATTTGAAAGCAACCTCTTTCTCAATAGATCAGGCATCTCTCCTGAAAGGGCACTCATCTTCATCACCATATCAAAGAGGGTCTCCAGCCTTTGGAATATATCCCTTTTTAAGCGGTCGCCTTCAGCCTGTTTCGATCTTATAAATACATCTATTGCCCTTTCTATAACCCCCTTCAGCACACCCCACTGCCTATCCAGGTCCGGGCTGCTGCTTCCCAGCACACCAGGCACCCCTATAATATCCCTAAAACACACATCTCCACCGAACCTGCTTGCCATGGCAGTTAATGCCTCATAATAATACTGCGCCATTTCCCAATTTATGTCAGCTGTGGCCTCTATGTTACAATCACTTCTTTTTGTTATAAATATATCCACCTTTCCTCTGCCAATCACATCCGTAAACATTTCTCTAATAAGCGCCTCAAAAGGCCCAAAACCTTTTGGTAACCTTATATTGATATCCCTGTAACGACGATTAACCCCTTTTATTTCAACAAGCCAGCCACCCTCATCTGCCTGTCCAAACCCTGTCATGCTTCTTGGCATCTGATCTTCTCCTTATAAAGATTTCTAAGAAGATTAAATACATGTATCATCTCCTCTTCTCTATAATCCGGATATGTCCATTTAAGAGGACAATATGTATTATCTTCATATATAAGGGTGAGATCTCCCCAGATGCCACTCCCTAGATATATACGATGACTGTATGGCTTCGTGGTAGCAAGGCATATATTCTCTTGAGTTAATATTCCCGGATCTAAATTTACCCTTCGCCTTTCCTCATCTTCAAGCTGGGCCTCAATTAAATTTGTTGCGAGCTTTATCTCTATAAGTGAATCTCTTGGGACCAATTTGTCAAATGCAAGGATCACCCTGTGTAAAGGCCTCCCGAATTCTTTCTCATAGTACCGAGTAAAGTCGAATGCAAGAGTTTTCGATTGAAACACCACCTCGCCAAAGTGTTCTTTAAGTAAATCAGTAGCGCCATCAAGAAACACTTTGTCCTTGAAAATAAGGCTGCAAAACAACATCACATCATCAGGTATATGTTTCTTACCCAATGAGCCCCTCCATACACTTATCAGCTAAACTTTTCCAGGCCACACTTACAGTGCCAATTTCACTCACGACTATACCAGCCGCAACATTTGAAATCATAGCCGCCTCTATGGGCGATGCCCCTGATACAAGCGCCAGGGTGAAACATGCTATTACTGTATCCCCTGCACCGGTTACATCGTAGACCGCCTTGGCAGATGTAGGTATGTGGGTAATCTTACCGCCCGTATCCAATAGGCTCATCCCCTTCTCTCCCCTTGTAACCAATACCATCTTGCAATCAAGCAAAGACTTTATCTTATGTGCAGCTTCTAAAATATCATCGTCTCCCCTGATAGGGATCGAGGCACCATAACTTAACTCCTTTGTATTCGGAGTTATAAGGCCCACCCCTCTATAAAAAGGAAAATTTCTTTCCTTTGGATCCACACTTACCAGCAGACCATTCTCACTGGCCAGGATAACCAATTTATCGATCAGTTCTTTGCCTACAACACCTTTACCATAATCAGATATAATTACAGCATCAATATCCTTTATACCATGTTCCAAGAAATCAACCAGCCGGCCTCGAACATCATCATGGATAGGGGACCTCTCCTCCTTGTCTATTCTCACCACTTGCTGTGTGTGGGCAATGATGCGGGTCTTTATGCTCGTGGGCCTGTCCGGCACAACAAGGATTGGAGAATTTATAATACCCTCCTGTGTGAAAAGCTCTTTCATAGTCCTCCCTGAGCTATCTTCACCCACAACCCCACCTAAGATTACCTTGGCCCCAAGACTGACCAGATTTTTGGCTACATTTCCCGCTCCACCTAATTTTATGCTCTGGCGCTGTACATCTACTACAGGCACAGGGGCCTCCGGTGATATCCGCTCCACATCTCCCCATATATATTCGTCTAAAATAAGATCTCCTACTACAGCTATGTTTTTTGATCTCATAGAGGTAAAAATCCGTGTCAGCTTATCTTTATTTATCTTAATCATGCTTTTAATATTAGAGACTACAGACTATTTGTCAAGAAAAAGGGCATCCACAAATGTTTGGGCGCTAAAGGGTTGCAAGTCATCCATATCCTCGCCAATGCCTACAAAACGTATCGGTATATCAAACTCATTGGCAATGCCTACTATAACCCCACCCTTCGAGGAACCATCAAGCTTGGTCAACACAATCCCGGTAATACCCTGATCCTTATGAAATTGCCTTGTCTGTTCTATTGCATTCTGGCCTATCGTGGCATCCAGTATTAACAGTATCTCATGAGGGGCGCCGGCAAGCCTTTTATCAAGCACACCTTTAGTCTTCTTAAGCTCTTCCATAAGATCCGCCTTTGTATGGAGACGGCCTGCCGTATCTATGATCAGCACATCCTTTTCCCTTGATATGGCAGCTTCTAAAGCGTCGAAGGCAACTGCGGACGGATCAGCGCCAGCGTTAGCCCCTACAAAATCAGCCCCTATCTTTGTTGCCCAATGCTCTAATTGCTCAATGGCTGCTGCACGAAATGTATCACCAGCCGCCACAATCACAGACATCCCATCTGCTATGAACCGCCTTGCGATCTTGGCTATAGTGGTGGTCTTGCCTGAGCCGTTTACCCCGGCCACCATAATCACAAAAGGCCTTATATCATCTGGTACAATAAGGAGGCTTTCTTTCCTTTTCAATATGTCCAGGATTTCAGCCTCAATTATATCCATAGCCGCGCCAGGATCATCCATGCCACCGGTTTTTATCCTCTCTCTCACCTGCTCAAAAAGCATGTATGCGGTTTTTATCCCTATATCTGTGCCAAGGAGGGTCTCCTCAAGCTCTGATAACATCTTTTCATCTATTACACTCCCCCGACTAAAGACAGCAGAAATCTTGTCTATAAATCCCTTATGTGTCTTGGCAAGCCGTTGTTGAAATCTCGCCGCAGGGCTTTCTTTCTTTTCTTTTGCCACAGGTGGAGGGAATATCTTTAAGGGGCGCCCTTCCTTGGACACTCCAAGGGGCGAGCCTGCCCTTGGATGTATCACAGGTATGGGTATTGCCCAAATATTCAAGAATATAGCTACTGCCAAATATATCCATGATGGTATCCCTGATAATATAGCTACTCCAAGGAATATCCCTTGAATCTGTGCTATAAATAAAAAGAAAAACACATAACTTATTATAAAAAGTAGATAGTCATATATGGAAAACTTATAGCTCAATTGTACAACTCCTTAAACTTGATTTTGAGACAAAGGCCTAGCATAGACCCAAAGAAAGGGCAAGCTTGATACTGAAATATAAATAAGTGGTAACTGTTTAGGTATTTAGGTTAAAGGCTGAAGGTTAAAGGCTGAAGACTGACTATTAATTGTTAGCCTTTCTCCATCTTCGGTCTCCAGCCTGAATAGTTACGATAAAGTTTGATATTGAATTTTATGGGCCGGTCGTAGTATATTGTTCTATTCAACTTGATCGAAAGGAGTTAGTTTATGCCAAAGATAAAGGCATTCAGGGGCATAGGATATAACCCTAAAAAGGTTTCTATAGATAATGTGATATGTCCACCATATGATGTAATCAAACCTAAACAAAGTGAAGAATATCATGGAAAAGACCCGTATAACGCCATAAGGCTTATCCTTGGAAAGCAGCTGCCAACAGATTCCAAGAATGACAACAGATATACCAGGTCAAGGGATCTATGGAATAAATGGAGACAAAAAGGCATATTAAAACAGGATCCGAAGCCTGCTATCTATTATCATGAACAGGGATACCATATAGGAGATGAAGCATATACAAGAACAGGGTTTATAGCTATTGTCCATATAGATGAAGAAGGTAAAAAGAATATACTCCCACATGAATATACCCACAAAGGGCCAAAGCTTGACCGTCTTCACTTGATGAAGGAGGTAAAGGCCAATCTTAGTTGCGTATTTGGCTTATATTCAAATCCTGCAAAAATAGTGGATTCCCTAATTAAGCCTCACCTGACAAAACCTGAAATGGAGATTGCCTCTGAAGAAGGCTATCAAAAACTATGGGTAGTAGATGATCCAAAGATCATAAAAAAGATCTCCAACACAATGATAGATAAGCCCATTCTTGTTGCAGATGGACATCACCGGTATGAGACGGCCAGGGCATACAGGGACCGAATGAGGGCATCTACAGGAAAAAAGGATGGCGACCAGCCTTTTGACTACGTAATGATGTATCTGTCTAACATAGATAACGGTATTACCATTCTCCCTACACACAGAGTAATAACAAATGGCATGGGGATCGGACTCGTAGAGTTGGAGTACAAGATTAAAGAGGTATTTAATATGATTCCATTTGACAACAAAAAAGTGTTTCTAGATACACTCGATAAAAATGGAACAGGGCATTTAGGGCTGTTTGTACGTGGTATTCCACGATATTATATGCTGAATTTGATAAACGAAGACCTTGTCGACAGATCTGTTCCTAAAGATATCCCTCCTCTAATTAGAAGATTAGACGTGACCATTCTCCATGAATGCATATTAAAACCTATCCTTGGCATTAATAGTACAGAAGCCTCCTCCCGTATCTCATATATGAGTGATTCCCAGCAGGCGCTTGATATGGTAGAAAAAGGCAAAGCCGATATCGTATTCTTACTCAACCCACCAACCATCCAGAAAATAATGGAGATAGCAAATGCAGGGGTGCGCATGCCACAAAAATCCACATTCTTTTATCCTAAGATTACAACAGGCCTCGTATCTTATTCACTAGAGAAATAGATTTATGTAAAAAAAATACCCATAAAGAGAAAAATTTTTCTTATTTGTATGGAAAGTATTGTTGAGTGATTTATTTTCCCTTTACAAATCGCCAGGTTATTGCCGGCATCTCTTGGCATCCAAGTTGCGAAGGGTTCGTTATATTAGTGGAGGTATCATAATGAACATTAAATGGTTTGCCCTTATTATAATATTTTTGTTGCCAGTAGCAGGATGCTCATCTGGTTCAGACAGTGGCTCTCAAGTAATAAACAGACCAAGTGCAGAGGCTATTGAGGCATTGGGCACATTTCCTGTTGGCCCTAATTATATAGAGTATGAAGAGCCAATTATAACCATATCGAGTCCTGAGCCTGGTTATATCACTCAAGAAGATCCTATCGAGGTAACAGGCGCCGTCAAAAAAGGGACAGCAGACATAGAAGGGTTATATGTAAACGGCAAAAAAGTCCCTATCAATAAAGCTGGGGGCGATTTTTCTACTACTATCCCTATTGATGATAGTGATAATCCCTTCTTTCCCATCATAGTCAAGGCTGTGGACAGCAATAAATTTGTCTCAGGCGAAAGGACTATGATTATACATGGGGAGACCAACCAACTAGAAGAGCTTGACAATGCCATCTATCTAAGGGGTAATGGCGAGTTCATATCCAATGTTATAAGCACCGCTCTTTCCATCCTTGACGGCCAGAACCTGGCGGCGTGGCTGCCAAGTGAGATATCCCGAGAAGATTTAAAAGTCTGGCTTGGAGGCTCCGAACTTCTTCTTTCTCTTATGCTAGGTACTGATGGAAAAGGTATATCTCCCCGGGCGGTAATAATTCAGGGCATCGAGCTCTATAAAAAAGAAAATCCTATGGGGTACTATGTAGAACAAAGGCCTGATGGCAGCTATAACATAATAACAGACCTTAAAATAAAGAAGATAATTGCAGAATATACTATAATAGGCGATCCTGCCCTGGAAG
This sequence comes from Thermodesulfobacteriota bacterium, assembly GCA_034716155.1. GTDB lineage: Bacteria > Desulfobacterota > Desulfomonilia > UBA1062 > UBA1062 > JAGGYK01. Next base: position 10,479 of record JAYEFR010000004.1, on the reverse strand, counting down.
AATGCCGCAACTTTATAAATACACAGGTAAAAGACGTTATAATAAAGGAAGACCTTACCATAAATTTAAAACTGGAAGGCCATGAACTATATATAAGTGTGTACGTAAATAGAGATGTAGAGTTGATAGAAGGAGATAATTTTGATGTTGCTGTAAATACCTCCCATACTGATTTTATAGACATTATGCGGGACTTTTTTGAGTACATCTTGGAACACCTATTTGGTATAGAATTAGGTGATATATCAATGCCCCTTGGTCTTGATATAAGCCTGTTTGATTTGCTCATGAGCGTGGGAGGAGATGTATATACTACATCTTCAAATGGCTTTAATTATTTGGACATGAATGATGGTTTCTTAGAGCTATCCGCAAATGCGGGATTCATTATTGAAGACGGCCTAGAAACAACATATGCCACGCCCGAAAACGGGCCAAAACCCGACCTTTCTAATGATATTGCAAATTCTGTCATCGCCATCTCTGATGACTACCTGAATCAGGCGCTTGCTGTCTTTTTCTTAAACGAAAATGTATCTCACATGGAAGAGACAATCTCTATAGAAGGCTTTCCAAAAGATTATTGGCTAGTGGATGAAAATGGTAATCTTGTAATAGATCTTACAGTTGATATCTCCACACCTCCTATCATTGAACTTGACGAAGCGAATAGCGGATTGGTCATATTGAGACTGCGAGATATCGGTATAGAAGCAAAGGTAAAAGGTTTGACAGTGCTAAGGCTTTCTATGGACACAGACCTTAAAATGGGGTGGGGGCCGGAAGGCAAGGGTTTTTCGTTCAAGCTTGAAAGATATCCAAGATATCTTATCATGTTTAACAGGCTCTATCCCCTTGTATTTCCGTCTGAGATATCAAAGGTGCCTGATGTCATTCAGGGTGTGCTTAATCAATTTTGTGAAAAGATAGGTCTTCTGGGCCTGGATATCAAGGAGACAAAGACACTGAATCCTGGTTACATAAATCTATATACAGATATAACATCACAAAGAGATCTATCTAAAATGAAACAGACCTCATTTGAAGAAATTATTGCCAATGAAGAATGGGCTTACGGATGGACATCCATGGGTACTGAGTTTAGCCCAGGGGTAAGTACATCAATCGTAGGAAACGAAATAGTATTTTCTACCCCTGAGGACGGATCTACCCTCTCCTGGAATGATTCTGTTATGTTTGAATTCACGGCGCCAGAGGGTCATGTAATAACAGGGATATCCTTTGATCCGGAGCTTTCGTATTCCAACTACATTGGTAATGACCTCGACTATTATGAAGAGTTTGCCATACTGTGTATAACCAGGGATGGTATGGATGATGAAAATAAGGATGGTATTGTACCAATGTCTGGCATTGCCGTGCCTTATGAAATCGAGACCGAGGATATCTCAGAGCTAGAAGTACAACCGGTGGAGTTTCAGGTATCTCCGTGTAAGCATATAGGCATTGGATTAAGGCTGAGAAGGACACCATTGCAAGTGTGGCTCCATACTGTTAAGGCTGAGGCGTATGCCAAAAACATAACAATCTACACAGCAGATATGAACATTGATGTCGGGATGAATTAGGGGTAATGAACTGATAGAGTCCATACATTCTCATTAAATTTACGAGGAGATTTTATGAAATATAAAATTATTGTTGACTCCTGTGAATTTATGTTCTATGATTGAATCATGAATCGGAATTCGAATCATACTTCACAGATGCAAGGCAGAAAAGAGAGGGAAAGGGACCTCCGCAGGCAAGAAATCCTGAATGCCGCCCAAAATGTCTTTGTAAAAGAGGGTTATTTTAATGCTACCATGGCTCAGATTGCATCTGAAGCCGAGTTTGGTGTGGGCACCCTCTATCAATTTTTCCCGAACAAACAGGGCCTGTTTGCAGAGGTCATATTAAGAGGTGTCGAGGATTTTATGCAGGGCCTAAGAGACCTTCTCTCCACAAGTTTATTATGGAAGGAACAGCTTAAATTCTTTGTTGAGTATAAGCTCAACTGGGTAGATAAAAGACCGGAGTTTCAAAGGCTTGTCATGGAGATCTTCTATGCACCCATACCTGACATCACACCGCAGATCATAGAGAAATTCAGGGACTTCCATGTGGAAAACCTGCAAATACTGCAGGATATCTTTACCCGGGCCAATAAAAACGGGTATGCATTTGACCCGGATCTCATGTCCATAGCAACTATGGGCACATTAAATGCTATAGCCAGTGATTGGTATATGGGTCTTTTGAAAAAGGCCCCAATTGAATACATCCCTGGCATTTTGAATGGTATTTTAGGAGGAGGAAAAAGAGATGTATAGATTAATATGTATTTGTATTATATGCCTTGGCCTTCTTGTACTCACAAATGCGACTTATGCAAGTGAGTTATTAAGCATCGAAGATGCCATAAACATTGCCTTAGCAAACAACCCAGCTATAAAGGCCCTTGAGGAAGAGGTCTATGGCAGGGAGATGGACAGGCGTTCCAGCATTGCAAATATGTTACCTAAAGTAAAATTAACATACGGTTATGCAAGGCTAAAGGATGCACCTTCCTTTGACCTACCTGCACAGAGCGAGGCATGGCTGCCTGTTGTGAATGAGCAAAAACCTTACTATTTCAATGAGGATAATCCTAGTGACCCAAAAAACAATATTGTGTTTGACCCTGCCACTGGCACACCGGCCCTTGCCTATATCCCCCCTACCCCTGCTCAAGGACTTGAAGTCGGAACAAAGGACAACTATGACTTCACCATAGAGGCAACTCAACCCATATTTACAGGCGGGGCCTTGTGGCATAGTTATAAGATCGCCAAGAGTGATGTAGAGGTGGCTAGCGTAGACAAACAAAGGGCCATCCGAGAATTAAAATTAAATGTTATAGAGACTTACTATGGTCTAATAGAGGCTAAAGAATTTTATGAGGTTGCAGAAAGCGGTATATCTTCCATAGCAGCACATCTAAATACAGCACAAGCCTTTTATGACCAGGGTATGATACCAAAGAATGACTTATTAGAGGTTCAGGTGAGGTATGCCCAGGCAAAGCAAAATCTGATCATGGCGGAAAACGGAGTAAAACTGGCAGAGTCAGGCCTCAATCTCTTGTTGGCAAGAGACCTCTCAACTCCTATTGTAATAGGAGACGAGATACCCATGGAACCATTATTCGATTCTTTAAATGTATGCACCGATAAGGCATTAGGAAACAGACAGGAGTTAAGGAGCCTTAGATTGCAATTAGGGATGTCCAAAAGGGGCGAAAAGATTGCAAAATCCGTATTTGTACCCAGTGTGGCAGCAAATTATACATATGAAAGGACAGGCGAAGACCCTGATGTAGAAGATGATACATGGACAGCGGGTATCGGGCTATCCTGGAGTCTATTTGAAGGCGGTTCACATTACTGGCAAGTCTCCAAGGCAAAATCGAAGATAACACAGCTAAACCATTTGATCCGTGCTCAAAGAAATCAGATAAGCCTGGAGGTGAAGAGTGCATATTTATCTGCTGAAGAAGCCTTTGCCAGGACAAAAGTGGCCACCCAGGCAATAGATCAGGCAAAAGAAAACTTGAGAATTCAGGAGGATCGCTATACCCTCCAGGTGGTTACGTCCACAGAGGTCTTAGACGCCCAGGCACTATTGGATCAGGCAAAGAAAAATCACATCTCCGCCAGGGCAGACTATGCAAAGGATATTGCAAAACTCAGCGCAGCTATGGGAATCTTATAGGAGAAATCTTAAATGAAAAAGTTGTACATACTTGCAGGCATTGTCTTAATCTTTGGAATGTTGGGATGCGCAAATTCAGATGAAGGTCAGTCAAAAGAATCTAATGCAGAGCCCGCTTCTGTAACAGAGGTTACGGTAGCCCATGTTAAGTCTGGGCCCATCTATAAGGCATATATCAATGTAGGCTCTATCCTGCCGGATGACTACGCCAGGATCATGGCAAAGGTGGCTGGCAGGATCGCATCCATCTCGGTAGACGAGGGCAGACCTGTAAAAAAAGGCCAATTGCTTATGCAGATAGATACATTCGACTATACAAGGGCTGTGGAAAATGCATCTGCTCTCAAAGATGCAGCGTATACATCTCTTAATAAGGCCTCAAGAGACTTTCAACGTATGGAGCAGTTACATAAAAGCAAGGCGATATCAGAACAGAACTATCAAAATGCAAGGACTGCGCTGGACATTGCCAAATATCAATATGAACAGGCAGCGGTGGCCCTTGCCATGGCTAAACAAAGCTTAAAGGAATGCAAAGTTACCTCCCCGATATCCGGGATGGTAACAAATAAATACGTAAATGAAGGAGAGCTTACCGGGCCGCAGCAAGTGGCCTTTGTTATAATGCAAATGAATACTGTAAAGGTAGAGGTAAACCTGCCAGAAGAGGCGTTTGGTTATATGACTGAAGGCAATAAAGGCTATGTAGAGGTGGATGCAATATCTGATGAAGTATTTGAAGGAACAATAACCAAGATCTATCCCACCATAGACCCCTTAAGCCGCACATTTAAGGTCACTATCAGCCTTGATAACCCTGAGTTAAAATTGAGGTCTGGAATGACTGCAAGGGCAAAGGTCGTAGAGCAGGCTAAAGCCAATACCATCATCGCCCCAAAAACATCTTTAATACGTGGAGAAAAGGGTTATTATGTATTTAAAGTAGTATCAAACAGGATAGAAAAAATAAAAGTGCATACAGGCATTGAGGGAACAGATGCAATAGAGATCTTAGACGGAATCTCTCCTGGCGATGTAGTGGTTACCAAAGGCGTCACTGGATTAAAAGACGGGATGCAAGTAAAGGTTACTGCCACAGACAAACAAGACCAAGGCTGAATATAAGGAATAAAACATGACTATCCCGGAATTTTCTGTAAAAAGGCGTATTACCATTACCATGCTAATCCTTATCATCACACTATTCGGCATAATATCATTCTTTGATGTAGGTCTCGATCTTTTGCCTGATATAGAATTCCCTTACGTCTCTATTGTAACCACATATGAAGGCGTTGGATCAGAAGAGATAGAGACCTTGATAACAAAGCCTATCGAAGAAGCAGTCTCTACAGTCGAAGGCGTAGAAGATGTCACATCCATGTCAAGCGAGGGTATATCAGGGGTATATATAAAGTTTGCCTGGGGTACAAACCTGGATTTCGCCGCCGAAGATGTAAGAGAAAGCCTCAGTTGGCTTACGGACTTCCTCCCTGCGGATGCAGATACGCCTATGGTGGTAAAATTCAACACCTCGGATATGCCCATCTTAGAATATGGCGCTACTGGGATGAGGAATACCATGGAACTAAGAGAATACCTGGATGATACTCTAAAACCCAGGCTGGAAAGGCTTGAAGGCGTAGCATCTGTTTATATCATGGGAGGCAAAGAACGCGAGGTTCAGATCCTGGTAGATGCTGACAGACTCAAGGCAACAGGACTTTCTTTGCAAGACATTATAAGAAGCGTGCAGTTGAACAATCTCAATATATCCGGTGGACATGTGGAAAAATTACACAAAGAGTATCTGGTCAGGACAAAGGGCCGTTTTGAGAGCATACAGGAGATCAGGGATACTGTTGTCTCCATAACAAAGGAAGGCAAGCCTATACATCTGGGAGATATAGCCAGGGTAGAAGACACCTCCAAAGAACAAAGGGGCTACGAGAGGACAAACATCCATCCCTGTGTGATTATAGCAGTAATGAAACAGTCAGCTGTCAACACAGTGAAGGTGATCGACAGGGTAAACAAGGAATTGGAAAAGATGCAAGGACACCTGCCTCCAGGGGTTGAATTACATATGGTCTTTGACCAAGGCAGGATCATAAACAGGTCCATCTCTTCTACAGGATGGAATGCAATACTGGGTGGAATTATAGCAGTATTTGTTGTGTATATATTCCTTCGTGCCATACGCCCTACCTTAACAATAGCCCTGGCCATACCTTTATCAATCATTACAACATTCATCGGTATGTATGCACTAGGGTATACATTCAATATTATGACCTTAGGCGGAATTGCCCTGGGTGTGGGACTCCTGGTGGACAATGCAGTAGTAGTCATAGAAAATACATTCAGACACCTGGAAGAAGGCAGCCCAAGGCAGGAATCAGCAGTACTAGGAGCAACTGAGGTTGGCCTGGCAATCACTGCCAGCACCTTAACTACCATGGCTGTATTCGTACCTATGAGTCTGTCCCAGTCCATAGCAGGAAAGCTTGCAAGACCGCTGTCTATAACCGTGTGTCTCTCCCTTTTTGCATCTCTGTTCGTAGCCATAACCATAATACCTGCTATTGCTGCTACTATATTCAAGAAAGAGAAAGGCCTCTATAAGCAGATTGAAGAAGGGGGTTGGATAATGCCCCTAAAGGAAAAATATACCAAGGCTCTCCCCTGGGTATTAAAACACAGAGGCCTGATTATTGGCGGTGCCTTTACAGCACTAATTGTCGCTGTCCTTCTCACGCCACGGCTTGGGACGGAATTCATGCCACGACAGGATATGCCTGTAACTATATTGGATTTATCCATGCCGGAAGGTACAACCTTAGAAGAAACAGATCACCTTATTCGACAGATAGAAAAACTGTTCACTCTAAGAGATGAGGTGATCACATGTGTAAGCCAGGTAGGTATTACTGCCGGCTCTAAGTTTGCTGCAGCACAACAGGGAGGTGCAGGGGGTGTAAATAAGGCCAGTGTCTTTGTAAGATTCAAGGATAAAGAGGATAGGGAGAAGAGTTCTGATACGATTATAAATGAGATAAGAGAGGAATTTCCAGCCCTGGAAAATGTGGATTATCACTTTGAGGATGTGAGTAGCAGTTTCTTTGGCTCCAGTAGTTCACCAATAGATGTCGGCATATACGGCTCTGATTTAAAGGTGTTGGATAAGTTCTCTGATACATTAATGGATAGGTTTGCCTCTATACAAGGGCTAAAGGATATAGAGAAATCCCTTAAAAAGAGCAAACCCGAGATACATATCATAGTCGATAGAGAAAAGGCATCCAAGATGGGATTGAGTATATATCAAGTGGCATCCAGTGTAGATACTGCCATGCTTGGCACAGTTGCCGGGAGATATCAGATCTCAGGTGATGAATACGATATCAGGGTGCGTTTCCAGAAGCCTTACAGGGAAACCATAGAAAACCTTGCAAATGTCACCATTTCCTCCCCTTTAGGATTTAACATCCCCCTATCCCACGTGACAAGGTTAGAGAAAGATTTTGGCCCTATTACTATAAACAGGAAGAATCAGGAACGCGTTGTACATATTACAGGGACCAATTTTAACAGAGACCTGGGTAGTATTGCCAAAGACATAACGTCGGTCATGGATTCCACAGATATGCCGGAGGGATACTTCTACGATGTCGGTGGAAGTTATGAGGACATGCAGACATCATTCAAAGAGCTATCCAAGGCGTTTATAGTGGGCATACTCCTTATATATATGATTATGGCTGCACAATTTGAGTCTTTCTCACAGCCCTTTATAGTTATGTTCACATTACCACTTGCCTATATAGGCGTCATCGTAGGACTGGCTATCACAGGCAAGACCGTATCCGTACCTGCAGCCATGGGCCTTATAATCCTTATGGGGATCGTGGTAAACAATGCTATTGTAATGATAGACTATATTAACCAACTCCGACAAAAGGGTATGAAAAAGAAAGATGCCATTATAGAAGGCGCCGGCGTAAGACTAAGACCCATACTTATCACATCGGTCACCACTATATGCGGGATGCTGCCTATGGCATTCTCCACAGGCGAGGGCTCAGAGATGAGGTCCCCCATGGCGGTCTCCGTTGCCTTCGGTCTATTGTTCGCCATGGTGCTCACCCTATTCGTAATCCCAGCTACCTATTCAGTCATTGATAATATTTCGAGAAGGGTACGTAAGAAGATGGGAGAAATAGTGATCGGGGAAGAGGAGTAGATATTATGATATTTAACAAGACCTCCTACTTTAATCCCAATACCTACAATCTTGAACTTAGAGCATTGAACCTGGAACTTTAATGATCTGCGCATCGATCTCTTGATCGTACAACACAACTGTGATAGCCAGCTATGTATGACCACAAAGATAGTACAAAAAGAGATTGCCAAGATACTTTCGAGTGACCTAAAAAAGCGGGTAGATCTCATTATAAACTCTCCTAAAACAAGAGATGTCCTTGAAGCCCTACCCACCTATGAGACTTACTTTCTGATTAAAGATTCATGGGGTGAAGATGGCCAGATATTGCTACAATACTTGCCACCGGAAAAGATTTCTAACTTTATTGATATAGAGTGCTGGGACAAGGATGTGCTATCTACAGATAATCTCTTAGAATGGCTTTCAGCCTTAATGGAGGCATCTGTCTCCACCTTTGTTATGGCCCTGGATACACTTGATCTTGAGCTTATTGTCCTTACATTTAAGGCATTTATTGAGGTAACCCAGGTATCTCCTACAGACGATAACGCAACAGATATACTGGATGCTGGGTTTACAACCCTGGATAATATCTATTATTTTCGTTATCTCGATGATAAAGAAGAGAATCAAACTATAAAGGCATTCTTGGATATCATATTCTCATATAAGCAAGAGCTGTACTACATCGTAATGCAAGGTATATGCTGGGAATTAAAATCAGCGCTTGAAGAAACAGCCTTCGAACGCAGGGAAACGAGACTTATAGAATTGGGTTTCCCACCACCAACAGATTCTCTAAGTATATATAGGCGTATAAAACCAGAGAGACTTATCTCTGAAGGAATCAATAAGAGCAAGACTCCCCATATACATGAGACTGACTACCTGCCCAGCCTATATAAAGATCAGATAGATCGAGGCACAAAGTTGATAAGTCATGCATTAAAAGGGGCAGATGATAACACCAAGGAGAGACTATTATGGGAGATGGCCTATCTCACAAATAAGATCATTGTGACAGACTACTGCCCCATAGACGACATTGAAAGGATAAGCGAGTCAATCAAGAAGGCCCTGTCTTTGACATCCCTTGGACTGGGCTTCTTATTACGTGAGAAAGGAGAGCCTGCCACATCTATCTTAAATAAAGCCAATGCAGAGACCTTATTCAGCCTGGGTTATAATCTGGTAATAGAGCAGCAAAGAAGATTAAAGACTATTATAAATAACACTGGTCTAAACATGGTGCCGGATAGAGATAGAACACTTATTGAAGGCCTTCTTAAAAAAAGACCTCTATATCAAGACAAAGAATTCTCTTCAGTCGAAGAACTGGATACACTCACTGATGTTATAGACCGGTTACACACTATGGCCTCCCTGATTGGTCGTCTCGGATGGAAGGATCATATCAAGGATCTGGTAAATACCAATGTAGGCTCTACCCATGGGATCGATATGGAAAATATTATCCTTACTGCCATGGGTGTGAATCTCATTGAAAAAAAGACTGGATTCAGGTCTTTGTTAATCGAAGAAGCAGTAAAATTTATCCATAATACAACATGTATAGATATCAATAATAGAAGGACCCTCAAACCTGGATTTTATGAAGACCTATGCATTTTATTACAAAGCCTGGATCCCTCTATTGTAGATCCATTAATAAAAAAGATGGCAGATAACCTCGAAGACAGGTTTATTACTGAGATATCTGGAATAAAGACTATTAAATCAATAGATCCAAGGTTTATAACATGTCTTGTCATAAGGGTTAAGGGCTGAGGTTTCAGCCCTTAACCCTTATGGCGTTTATTCTTGCTCGGCGTTAATCTTTTTGTCGTGCTCTTCAAGCCATCTGGGACAATGAAATTGAGCCCACTCTCTGGTCACCCAGCCATATAACATGGCCTGTAGCGTCCCTGGATTACCAATGGTGCCCAGATAGATATGCACCATAAGGAAGGAGGCTAGAACAAACACACTCATAGCATGTAGCATATATGCCCAGCGTGCTACAACTACGGGAAATGACAAGGCATTGATCATAATAAGACCAGTGATCACGAGAAGGATACCAAAGACTACAACAAACCAGAAAAAGATCTTCTGGCCTGCATTAAACTTTCCACTAGGGGGCATATCCTTTACATCCCAGAGATAGCCGCCTGCCTGCAGTATCCACTTCCCGTCCCCTTCAGCAAATTTTCCTGCATCCTCCCACCACATTATGATGACAGCTATCAGAGAGATACCAAATACGACCCCTGAAAATATATGCATCCACTTCATAGCATAATATCCACCAAGTATCGTGGGGATAATACTCCAGTGGTGAAACATCATTCCCAGTCCGGTAAACAATGCAAATAAGAAGCTCCCTGCCAATATCCAGTGTGTCATCCTCTCCGTTGCATCAGTCTTCCTCACCATGCCTTCTCTATTCGCCATCTGCGCCACCCCCTTGACTTGGTTTCTCCTCTACCTCATGAGGC
>JAYEFR010000003.1:28162-29477 GCA_034716155.1 Thermodesulfobacteriota bacterium | reverse complement strand
GGATGATAACGTGGTGCAGAACACCGGGCGCATCAAGACGGGCTAATCTTGGCATGAAACTTCTACTGTCACTATATCAGTATCATGTCAAGTTATTTACTTAGTGATGGACGTCCCCATCCTCTCCCTGAACTTTTGCTACACAACCGCAGCATTTACCATATCTCCTGAACCCTGGGCTTCGTTATGTTGTGCTAACTTGCCCGGAAACTTGGCCTTGTATGCTGTTTCTGTCCGTCGGCTCATAGCTTTGCACTCCGGCTTCCTTCAGACCCTTCCTCACGGAAACGCCCTTGCCTTCGGCTAATACTTCTGCTAATATTTCAACCCATTAGCAGGGTTCACGTATAGGGGACTTTCACCCCATAAATTCACACCCATGCCGGGCGTACACAAGGCTAATTCAGCCGACGCAAAAAGCCGCGCGGCTGATCAGCGGCGTTCTGCCACTTAGAAAATATTTATAGCTTCTTGACATATAAACAAAGCACGTGTATTATACGTGTAATTTCTGAGGAGGTGTTTGTGATGCAAAGGAAACTTACATTGACCATAGACGAGGAGGTCTATAACGGCTTACGGGCAGTTATTGGACCACGAAAAATAAGTCGTTTTATCCAAGAGTTAGTTCGCCCGCATGTTGTCAAAAATGATATATATGCTGCATATAAAGAGATGTCTACTGATCAGGTCCGGGAATCCGAGGCCCTTGAGTGGGCCGAAGGCACATTCGGAGATATAGATAATGAAAAGAGGTAATGTTTGGTGGATTAATTTTGACCCTTCCATCGGTGGTGAAATTCAAAAGCAACGACCGGCTGTTATCGTAAGCAATGATGCTGCTAACCAGTTCCTTAATAGAGTACAAGTCGTGCCTCTGACGAGTAGTGTCAGTAAACTCTACCCAAGCGAAACATATGTAACGTTTCGTGAGAAAAAGGCCAAAGCTATGGCCGATCAGCTTACAACGGTGAGCAAGAAGCGGCTAATCAATCCGGCAGGATCGATTTCCTCCACTGAGATGGAGGGTATAGGCCGAGCTATCACGATCCAGCTGGATCTTTAAGGCAGAACCTGTCAGTCCACCTGACCGGTATTCCGCTGCGCTCCACACCGACAGGTGACTTCATCGTTCGGCCACTATAACGATTTAATGATATGAAAATTTTGCCATGGGTGCTATGATTACAAAAACCTTTTGAAATTTAACCGGCAAGGTATGCAAAATATGTATCAATTTGAAAATATATTGAATATTGATAAAACGCTCATCGTTAAAGAAGATGAAGCAACTTATCACTCTCGCTGTTCGGGG
>JAYEFR010000003.1:0-28152 GCA_034716155.1 Thermodesulfobacteriota bacterium | reverse complement strand
TAAAAATCCAAAACGTTATCGTCTCATAGACTTATTTTCCGGGGCCGGCGGTATGTCTTTAGGGTTCTCAGAAGTCTTTGGACAGCCTTTTCAGTCAGTTTGGGCAAACGACTTTAATCAATATTGCGTTAATACATATAATGAAAATTTTGGTAAACATTGTATTGGAGGCGACATTGTTGAGATACTGGAACAATGTAAAATAAAAATACCAAAAGCTGATGTTGTTATTGGTGGCCCACCTTGCCAAGGCTTTAGCCTCTTAAACAAAAATCGTGAAACTGACACGCGTAAAGAGCTTTGGCGACCTTACTTGGAGGTAGTCGAAAGATCCGGCGCTTCAATTTTTGTCATGGAAAACGTTCCTCAGTTGCTTGGTACTTTCGAGCACGGAGAAATAGTTGGAGCTGCTGAGTCTCTCGGATTCAAGGTTTGGCAGGATAAATTGCTTGCCGCAGATTATGGTGTTCCACAAACTCGTATCCGCGCATTTATCATAGGATGTAGGTTCGCGGACCCATCTCTTTTGTTTCCACCTCGAAAAACACATTTCAATCCTAGCGGCAAAGAGAAACAGCTGACACTACCATTCAATCGAGAGGATTATCTGTCAGCATCTGCGCCTTGGAAAACTGTGAGAGACGCCATAGGCGATTTGCCGGAACCTGAAGGAACTGAAATCAGAAATACTCAGACCCCTTTAAATCTACACTTTGGGAGAAATCCAACAGAACTAAGTCGAAAACGATACAGAGCAATTCCTAAAGAAGGAATGAATCGATTCGATCTGCAGCGAATTGCGCCGGAGTTAACACCTAAATGTTGGATTAGAAAGAAATCAGGTGGTACTGATTTATTTGGTCGTCTTTGGTGGGACAAACCTTCTGTTACAATACGAACTGAATTTTTTAAACCGGAAAAAGGGAGATACTTACATCCCGAACAGCATCGACCGATCACTCACCGGGAGGCAGCATGGTTTCAGAGTTTTCCTGATAGCTTCAAATTTTTAGGATCAAAAATTGAAATCGCCAAACAGATCGGTAATGCAGTTCCCCCTCTTCTTGCCGCAAGGGTTGCGGATGTAGTTCGGCTACTACTTGATAAAAGATATGAACAATGGACGTATTCTCACGAGAAAAACGAAGCCAAATTATGTCGCGTGTGAGCGGCAAAAACACAAAACCTGAATTAGTTGTCCGCTCTTTGCTGCATAATATGGGATATAGATTTAGGCTTCATAGAAATGACTTGCCAGGAAAACCTGATATAACATTGCCCAAATATAAAAAAATCATTTTCGTTCATGGTTGTTTTTGGCATGGTCATATTGATTGCCCAAGGGCTAAGCGACCTACAACTAATAAAATATTTTGGAACGAGAAGCTGAACAAGAACATAGAGAGAGATAAAATTACCGTTAACAATCTTAAATCATTAGGTTGGGATGTTTTAACTGTCTGGACCTGCGAAGTGAAAGACACTGAAAAATTAAGAAATAAACTACTTTCGTTTATAGAAGGGCATAAAGAGAAGATTTAATATGAACTCTGAAGAAATCAGAAAACAATTACAGGAATTATTAACCAATTTTGAAAAAGAACTAAAATCCGATAGCTTACGAACAAAAGTCCTTTCACTTGTCCCCTGTTTCCAACACTTACGAGATTTAGGAAAATCTTTAATTCCCGCTACGATCGCAAAAAGCGCCCGGGATAGAATCCTTCATTACTTTAGAAAATATCCTGCTGTCATAATCAGCGGGGATGAACTTCTCGTCGTTTCAGGTATTCAGGAATATGCCGGAAGGGTTCGAGAACTGAAAGTACAGTTCGGTTAGTCGATAGTTAGCGGCCTTACCGCAAAACAAATGTTGGAAGAGAATGAATTTCCGCTCCCGAATATTGACGTAACAGCCATGGGACCTTCCGATTATATTTTGCTTTCAGCCATGCAGGACAGAGATGCGGCCCACAGATGGAATTTGGCAAACGAAATAAGAAGAGAAAATAGTTCTGTTCGTGACAAGATACTAAAATATTTAAGAAAAAATGTTGGTCAGAAAGTTACTGGAGAAGAATTGAAATATTTGGCAAAAGATAGATCGGAATGGGCCAGACGAGTAAGAGAATTGAGGACGGAATATGGCTGGCCGGTCGTTACTCAAAACACCGGCCGCCCTGATCTTGAAGTGGGGGTTTACCTGCTGGAAGCGGATCGACAAAGCCCGGAACATGACCGGCACATCCCTGATCCGGTCAAAAGAGAGGTTCTCAGACGGGATGGATACAAATGCACTGTCTGCAAATGGTCACACGAAGAATGGAACAGATCAGATCCTCGCCATTTAGAATTGCATCACAAAAAACATCATGCAAAGGGTGGTAACAACACGGAAAACAATCTTATTACAGTATGCACGGTATGCCATGACGAGATACACCGGAAAAAATAAAAGAAGCAAGGCCGAATCTATAAGGATTGAGCCGATCCGCGAAGCGGTCGAACTCAATCCATTGTTTAATAAGCCCGGTCTTATTTATATAGGGTAATGATTCGTTGCTGTAGAGAGGAAACAGAAGTTGGTGCTACACCTTTGACAGGGTTCAGCGAAATTTATCGTTCTTTGATAAAATAGATATTTTTTCACTCTTAAAATTATCTTGAAACTGCCTGCTTTCGGTATTGAAACAACCGGCCGGTGGAATTTGGCAACAGAAATCCATCCCGTCTAAAAAACGGCTTCCAGGGGGGCGGCATCTATCCACCATTATGCATGGCTATTGCAAAATCATCAACCGCCTGTTATAACATCTGGCGGGACAATGGATAAAACACTATACGTTATGGCAGACAAGTAATCTGGAGGATCGATGATATGGATAAGCTTCCAAGTCTTAATAAGAAAGTTGTGAATGTCACTTCCTTAGATGATATCGAGGAAGAAAAGAACTATTGGATTTCAAAAAGTCCACTTGAACGAATTGAAGCTATCGAGATAAACAGAAGGATGATTTATGGGCAAGATCGAGTTACATCCAGACTTCAAAGATTTTTTGAAATTGATGAACACTCATAATGTCAGGTATCTGCTGGTTGGAGGTTATGCGGTAGGTTATCATGGCTACCCACGAGCAACCGGTGATATGGACATTTGGATTGAAATGAGCGAATCAAATTCCAAAAAGGTTGTTTCAGCATTTCATGATTTTGGTATGCCTGATAAAACGATTTCAGAAAGCCTGTTTTTGGAAAAAAACAAGGTAATTCGAATGGGTGTACCACCTGTACGAATTGAAGATATCACAAGCGCTTCCGGGGTAGATTTTAATGAATGCTACTCTAATCGAGAGGCCATTGAGATTGATGGCATCCTGATAAACTTTATTTCACTTCGGGACCTCAAAAAGAATAAACATGCAGCCGGCAGACATAAGGATATGGAAGATCTGGAACATTTACCATAACCAGCCCTTGAACCCTGACTGGCTTTCGCTGCGCTCGGCCAGCAGGTTAAGGGCGGCGTTAGGCGAACACTTATGGGGATAGAAGAAAAATGAGGATTCATTGTTGGTTTTCACAACTTTCGTTCACACAACGCATTTGGCTGTTCGGAACAATCATCATTATGCCGACCATTGTAATTCTCGGTATCCTGATGAATCCGGTCATCAAAGAAAAGAAATCTGTCGACTTCAGCATTAATATGTCAATTCAGCAAATCGCCCCCAAACTGGACGTCACAGGTAAAGCCCTTGCCCGGGAATTTAAACTGCCGCTTGACGTTTCCAAGAGAAAATCTCTTAGAACATTGGGGGTAACACATGAGGAACTTCAACATGTCGTCGGGCACCTTCGTTCTCACAGTGATGTCATGCTCAAGTATTATGTTTACGCAGCATTAGTGCTCGGTGGCCTTATTTTTCTGGTTAAGCTGGGACGTCCAGACGGATCCGATGTCAAAAACAGACGTGATTGGTATCCACGAACTCCATTTGTCCTTTCTCTCTTCCTTTCGATAATTATAGCTGGATTTCTTTTGGGCAAATCGCCTAACCCCATGGAGGCCATTGTTAAGGTTTTCAAATCCATGGTGGGGCTCTACCCTGATCCATGTGCCAAAGTAATTGCCTTTGTTTTTTTCATTATACTCGCCGTTATCGGGAATAAGATGATTTGTGGCTGGGCGTGTCCCTTTGGCGCTTTTCAGGAGTTGATCTATAGCCTGCCTGTTCTGCGAAGAATTAAGCAGAGAAAACTTCCATTTATTTTGACAAACACAATCCGGGCAAGTCTTTTTCTCATCATGCTATTTTTCCTGTTCGGTATCATCAAAGGACGTAAAGGGACTGTTATTTATCACTATATTAATCCCTTTGATCTGTTTAATCTGGATTTTGAAAGCCTTAGCATTCTGTTGACGGTTATCATTGCTTTAGGTGGGTCATTCATCATCTACCGTCCTTTCTGCCAGCTTATTTGCCCCTTTGGTTTCGTCTCATGGATAGCTGAACGATTCAGCATTTACCGTATCCGAATCGATGAAGATAAATGCACCCAATGCGGCGCCTGTATAAAGGCATGCCCTTTGGAAGCCGCAAAAGGGCGAATTGCCAAAAACAAATTGCCGGCGGATTGTTTCAGTTGTGCGCGTTGCTTGAATGTTTGCCCGGTTGACGCTATTCAATATACATCTGTCTTTAAAAACGCCGCAACAAAACGCCCCGCCTGACCGTTTTTCCCCTTACCAGTACATTTCCTCAATCAGGCTCAGCACCTTTTTTTCACTCACGGTGGTTGGATTGGTGGCCATATTAACCGCATCTTGGTAGGTGTAAAATGCAATTTTCCTCAACTCTGATTTGGGAATACCCTGCTCCTTTAAATTGGCTGAAATCTCCATTTCTTCATAAAACTTGTTCAATGCATCTTCCAGATCCATACTGCGGTTTAAGATAAATGCAAGATCCATAAACTGTTCTCTACAGACATCTTTATTTGCCCTTGCAAAACATAAAAGACCAAAAATGGCCCCCCTGCCATGAGGGAAATGATACTGGGCGCCCAGAACGTGTGTAAGGGCATGCCCGATTCCCAGCCCTTTGAGAAAGGCAGTGCCTCCGAAAACAGCAGCCATGCACATATCATGTCGAGCCTGTATATCATCTCCATCCCTGTATGCCTTTGGCAGGCTTCGGCCAACCAGTTTTGTGCCATACAGGGCAAGGGATTCAAAATAGGGGTGATACGGTATTGCCAGTGCCACATACCCTTCGATGCAATGGGCCAGGGCATCTATGCCCGATTCCACCGTAAGACGCGGCGGCATGTTTCGGCAATATTCGGGATCAATAACAGCCAGCTTAGGAATTAGATGGTTGCTCATCAGCATAAACTTGGCATCCCTTTTCTTGTCCGTAATCACAGCGTATGGATTGACCTCGCTCCCGGTGCCGGAAGTTGTAGGTATACACACTATCGACGGGATTCCCGGTTTAACTTTTGCCGTTCCGCCCACAATACTTTCATATTCCACCATAGCCCCGGGATGAGAAACCCTTAAGGCAATGGCCTTGGCAGAATCCATGGAACTGCCACCTCCAATACCCACAACGCCGTCACAACCTTCCTCTTTGTAAAATTGTCCGCCCTTTTCAATCACTTCGACTGACGGGTCCGGTATAACTTCATCAAAGACCACCGAATCCGTACCGACAGATTTAAGGATTTCGGCAATTTCATCTGTTCTGCCAATCTCCTTCATAAAGGGATCGGAAACGATCAGGGCCTTTTTCATATTCATCTTCTTTATACAACTGCCCATTTTTTTCACCACTCCGGCCCCCATTAATATATCGGGCATAGGGGGTATTCGGATCTCCCGGGCCTTTTTTTGCTCTTTGTACCCGCTCAGTCCATTCCATATATTTTTTATTTCTGATTCATCCACATCAAAAACGTCGTTATCCTGGTTTATCGCCTCTGTGCGGAAAAATTCCGGTTTCTCAGGCTGCTTATTAAATTCCGTCTCTTCATTAAACTTCAACTGATCCTTTAGTGTCTGTTTGCCGATTTCAACCACATCATCTGCTGTAAGATCCACTCCGTAGCGTGCCTTCATTAAATCAGCCAGGTATCCGTATAAGGAAGACTGCCCGCCTGGGACAGAGTTTAGGCAGTATCCAAATGTGTCACAGACAGCCGCCTGTATCTGTGAACGCAGGGAATTTTGGGCCTGTCCGCTCTTCTTTTTCGGAGTTCTGTAGGTAAGGCCCGCTGTATGGTCCGCACCCATGGGACTGGTTACATAAGTCATACCCGTACCCTTTACAGCCCTGGGATCATGACCGGGAATGGCCTGCCCCTTACAGGCGGGAACCCGGTCTATGTTTAAGGCCTTGGCTGTGGCTACCACGCCATTGCCTAATGCTTCACCGAATTCTGTTCCCTGTTCTATTTCCCGGAGCAGGTTTTCCGCAGAACCGCCATCTCCCATCGTCATTTTCCCGCCATCGGCGGCCACTCCAAGGGCGCTGCCTGTTTCTATAAGATCGAGACCAAGGTCATCACACATATGTTTAAGTCTGCCAATGGCATCCAGATCGTCAATCCCGAGGTTGGTGCCCAGCAAAGCGATTGCTTCATATTCGTAGGCCGATGCCAGCCGGTTGCCATCAGCGTCCGGATAAAGGATCGAGCATTGGACTATACACCCGGGCATGCATGCGTGCATTTTGCCCCCCCGTTCAAAAAGTTTCTTCTGTATGGCCTCACCGCTGACCTTTTCAAAATTGTCAGGCCTGCCGGAACTGTAATTTTTAAAAGGCATGGTCCCCTGGTTGGCGGAATTGCCAACCGCAAAAGGAGTGCCCTGCTTTTTAAAAAGGGAACATGTTATGTCATGTTCAAGAACATAAACCCAATCCTTAACAGTCTTTCCAAAAAGCTCTTTATCAACAATATCGACTGAAGCAGCGCCTTCGGCATCTATTACAATCGCTTTCAGCCGTTTCGAACCCATTACAGCGCCTAATCCACCGCGGGCAGCATTCCTGGAAGGGTCACCCTTAATATCTGTAAGAGAGATTGAGGCCCCCCCATACATTCTTTCCCCGGCGATACCGATACTGATAATCGCGGTTTTCCGGCCATACTTATCATGCAGTGCATCCGACAGCTCATAATTTTTCTTTCCCTTATATTCATCTGCCGGAACAAGAAAAGCACCATCCCTGGAGATCTTAAGCACAAATAAAGAGTCATCTCCTGCACAATCCTCCACTACAACGGCGCGAATCCCCAACCTGTCAAGAAGCTGGGCCGCAGGGCCACCAGAATTTGCCTCTTTTATGCCCAGAGTCAGAGGGCTTTTGGCCCCAACCGAAACTCTCCCAAGTTGAGGAGCCATAGTGCCGGCTAAAGGACCGGCCGTAATTATCAGTTTGTTTAGGGGACCAAGAGGATCACATCCCGGGGGGACTTCTTCATTCATTATTTTGCCAATCAGGCCGCTTCCCCCAATTAATTTCCATGCCTCAGGAAGATTCTGGAAGGCTGCACTTTTATTTTTCATATCAACACGAAGTATCTTCATAACCGTCACCCCTATAATGTTTTTTTAAATATAACATATTTTTTCTGGAGTTGGCATAGTTAAAGGCAAAGGAGGTCAGGGAAAAATACGGCACTGCGGGATATTTGTAAGTCAAATAACGGGCTCAATAACCCCCGAGGGGGAACTCCCTATTCATTCCCCCCTGGAGGGGGGTGGAGGGGGGTGTTACATTCAATGACATCCCCCTAACCCCCTTCAAAGGGGGATTTAAGGGGTGTGCCCCTTCAAAGGGGGAATTCGTCCTAACCCCTTCAGAGTTAGCAATCTCTCTATGGGCTAAAATTAAAAATTTTCTTAACTTCGTTTGTAACAACACAAATCTCATGCCGAACAGTATTGAGCCTGTCCTCTTTTTCCCTTGAAGTTATCAGGTTAAGTGGATAGTATCATCCACTGTTATGAAAATAGATAATTTTTGCAAGAAAAGGATGTTTCCATGAAAAGGAGAGGGCATGTTGGCACGTTTGGACGTAGCCCAGAATTATTATCCCTATGCAGGGTAAGGGGCAAAAGCATGCAAGAAGGGCCAAGAAATGTGAACCTGTCCCCAATCCCTCTAAACAGCAGCTATCAAGGTGTTGAAAGGGAAAACTGAGAATGGCAAATCAACCCTTGAAAGGAGAGATGCTGGACAGACTGACTCAGAAGGCAACCGAATACCTCAAACTTTCCGGTAACTGCGCTCAAACTTCCTTCCTGGTGCTTCAGGAGGAGTTTAAACTCGATGATGGAGCAATCTTGAAGGCGTTGACACCTTTTCCGGGTATTGCACTCAGGGGCGAGACCTGTGGTGCTGTTGTAGGGTGTTTGATGGCGCTCGGGCTGGTCTATGGGCGGGAAAAGCTGGATGATTGGGCGGGATACTTTGCTTCCCTGCCATCGGCGAGGAGGTTCTGTCGCCTCTTTGAGAAGGAAAATGGCAGCACCATGTGCGGGGATATTTTGGAGACGCAACTGGGTCGAAGGTTCAACCTGGCCGATCCGGCAGAGGCTGAAGAGTATCTGACAGCAGGCGGCTCTGAGTGCTGTGCTGCTGTGGTGAGCAACGCCGTCCGCATTGCTGCAGAAGAAATATTGAAGAAGACGTAGTTCAAAGGAGAATTGTCTGCCATGAAAGCATCTCTACCCCGGAAGTTATGGATCATTGTTCAATCTTTGTATGTGACCTTAAAAATTACTGTCATAGTGCTTTATAAAGTTTACAGGGGAACGTATAAGCGGGAATACGGGGATACCACCCTGCTGCGAAGGATGTGGTCATCGCGCCTGCTGAAGGCTGTCAAGGCTACATATGAAGTATCCAGTCCTCGCAACGTAGAGTTCACACCTGGCAGGCCTTACATCATCATGTCAAATCATCGGAGCCACTATGACATCCCCCTCATATTCATGTCACTACCGGGCACTATACGTATGCTCACAAAGAAAGAGCTCTTCAAGGTGCCCTTATGGGGCAAAGGAATGAAGGCAGGAGAATTTATTTCCATTGACCGGCATAATCTGGAAGAGGCCATTAAGGATCTGGATAAGGCCAGGGCCAAGATGAAAAGTGGCGTGATATTATGGGTTGCTCCAGAAGGCACACGTTCCCGCACAGGGAAACTCGGCCCTTTTAAAAAAGGTGGGTTTATGCTGGCTATTCAGGTAGGGGCAACAATCATACCTGTGGGGATCAGGGGTTCGGAGAAAATCCTGCCACCTAATACCTGGGACTTCCATATTGGACAGCATGTGGAGGTAAACATAGGTAATCCCATTGAAGCGTCCAAGTATACACCAGAAACCAAGGATCAATTAATGAAGGATGTCCGAGACTCGATTGCATATTTGGCAGGCGAGAGCCAATAGAAAAAAAGGCCGGATCTTGTCTTTTCTCCAATCCGCCACCGGTTTCCTTGTCCAATTTTCCACTTGACATAGTAATCATTGTACATTATATGGCAACGAACATCTGAAATAAGAATATATCTGAGTTGAATCTTGTTTTTCGAAGGAATCCTTGGGTTACACTTCAACAAGTCAATATTTCATTGATGATATTTCCCGTTTCAGAAATACAATCGCAGCGTCTCTTGTTTTGCCAAGCGGGGATCTGCAAGAAGAGGTATTTAATGGCAAATGGAACAGTAAAATGGTTTAACGAGCAAAAGGGATTTGGTTTTATTGAATCGGATGATGGGGGAGATGTATTCGTGCATTACTCTGCGATCAGTCAGAGTGGGTTTAAAACGCTTGATGAGGGTGATCGTGTTTCCTTCGACGTCGTCGAGGGTCCAAAGGGGCCCCAGGCATCCAACGTTTCCAAAGCCTGAGTAGTTTACAGGGGCAGGCACGCTCTGCCCCTGTTTCCAGCATGATATCTTCTTCTATTTCACCCCGAATAATTTGCTGGGGAAACTCGTTAGAAGAATCCTGCCGGTATGAAAATGGCATGCCAGGAGATGAATATGGCAAGTAGAAATCAGAATACATTTATGAAAAAGGCTCGAGAAGAGGCAAAAAGAAAAAAAAAGCTAGCCAAGGAAACCCGCCGACAGGAACGCAAGGAGCGCAAGACCAACCAGGAACCCAAAACAAACACGGAAGACCCTGATATTGAAGGCATCATTCCCGGCCCGCAGCCTCATCCCGAGGAATGGGATGAATAAACCCGAGAAAAAAAGTGGGCAGACTGCTTTTTTTGTGGAGGGCATAAATGGATTCAATCACAAAGAAAACTTCAGGAGATTCAACTAACAAGAAGCTGTCTTTTGGACTTAAGCTGGGATACGGAATCGGGGATATCGGATGCAATATTTTTATCGTTACATCCGGTTTATTTTTACTCTTTTTCCTCACAAATGTAGTAGGAGTCGCACCTTCTCTCGCCGGGCTGGTGCTCTTATTCCCGAAATTATGGGATGTGATTTCCGATCCGGTTATGGGCGGAATATCGGATGTTACCCATTCTCGTATGGGAAGAAGACGTCCATATCTTCTTTATTCTTCAATCCCTTTTGCCCTTGTATTCTTTCTTATGTTTCTGGCACCACATCATAATTCCGAGATAACGAATGCCTTGCACGTGGGACTGTTATTTGCCCTGGCATGTACGGTCTTTACCGTCTTCAATGTGCCATATTCAAGCATGGTTGCTGAGATGTCCGATAATTATAACGAGAGAATGTCAATCACTTCATTCAGGATGATAGGCTCTTCTATAGGAGTCTTATTGGCCGGGGCCCTTGCAATGCCGCTTGTGAAAACAGGCGGTGGCGGAGAAGCAGGATTCCGTTTCATGGGTATTATTTTGGGTTCATTAATAGCACTATTTTGTCTCATGTGCGTCTGGGGGACACGAAATGCCAAGGCCTTACCGGCTAGAGACAATCCTATGTCTTTTGGCATGCAAGCCAAAATAGCCTTTCAAAATTCCCCCTTCAAGATGCTGATGACGATGTATATCTTCCAATCACTGGCTATCGGGGTGCTCATGGCAGGGCTAATATATTACGTAAAATATGTCATGGGTCTGCCGGAAACCTCCATGGGCATTATCTTCCCTGTTCTGTTTGTAACGGCAATCGTATTTATTCCTGTCTGGGTTAGAATAGGAGTGAAGATTGGAAAGATCAAAGCCTACATCCTTGGACTCAGCTTGCTGGCTGTAATGCTGATATCCTTGTTTTTTACAAAGCCTTCCCAACTAAGTTTATTCTATATACAAATATTCCTCCTTGGCATAGGCTTCTCGAGTTTTCAACTATTTCCTTTCTCCATGTTGCCCGACACAATTGAATTTGATGAAATGCAATCAGGGATGAGACGTGAAGGCATTTTCTCCGGTATCTGGTCATGTGGTCAGAAGACTGCCTATTCTGTCGGCCCGGCTATAGTTGGCTTTACCCTTTCTCTCTCAGGCTTCGTCAACAAGGCGTTACAACCGGAAAGTGTTGAGCTTGGCATACGTCTCGCATTCTGCTTTTTTACTGCCTTTATGATACTGCTTAGTCTTTTCCCGCTTTATAAATATGATCTGACCGAAGAAAGATTTGAAGAAATAAAAGGCATGATCCGTGAAAAATCAAAGATGGATTCTTGAGACACCCACCTACCAATCAGGATTGAGATAAATGGGAATACCCCATAGGGATTTTCCACCCTTTCATGGCTTATTGTTATCTGGTATTATTACTATCTCAAATCCAAAAAGGAGTGAACAATGGATTGAGCTCGACCTTTCAGGGCCACACAATCCTTAAGGTTATGTATATCTCTGCCGGCCTGATTGCCGGGTATATGAATTTAAGACAGGAGGCAAGTAGATGAGAAACATTTGGAAGCCTGTAATAAGTTTCCATAAAAAAGGGAGGCCTCTATGAACCACAAAACAGATGTCATGGATCGAGTAAAGCACGGGTACGCGGATAATAAAGGGGTCAAAATCCACTATGTAACCCTTGGCGAAGGGCCTTTGGTGGTTATGATCCACGGATTTCCTGATTTTTGGTATACCTGGCGGCATCAGATGGATGCCCTTTCCGCCCGGTTTCAGGTCGTAGCTGTTGATCTCCGTGGATACAACAAGAGCGATAAACCAAAAGGTGTAAAGAATTATGCCATGCACATACTCGTAAGTGACATTGTAGCTGTTATTCATCATTTGGGCCAGGATAAGGCAGTCATCGTTGGTCACGACTGGGGTGGAACAATCGCCTGGTTTCTTGCAATGACCAACCCTGAGCTAGTCGAAAAGCTCATCATCTGTAACCTGCCTCATCCAAAGGGACTTATGCGAGAACTGGCCAATAATCCAAAACAGCAGCACAACAGTAAGTACGCCAGAAACTTTCAAAAAGAGGGGGCTCACGAGAAGTTAACGGCTGAGGTCCTTGCTGCCTGGGTCAGTGACCCAGAGGCAAAACAAAGATATATCGAAGCGTTTAACAGATCAGACTTTGAGGCAATGCTCAACTATTACAAGGCCAACTACCCGCGCGAACCCTATACCGAGGATTCATCCCCTGTTGTCAAAGTGAAGTGTCCTGTTCTGATGATCCATGGCCTCAAGGACTGGGCCCTGTTGCCGGGTGCCCTTAACAATACCTGGGACTGGATTGAAAAGGATCTGACACTGGTGACGATACCCGATAGCGAGCATTTTGTACAGCAAGACGCGGCTGACATGGTTACCCGCACAATGAAGATGTGGCTCAACCGATAATAAAAAACCAATAATCGAATATCAGCGACTTCTGTATTTACTTTTATAAATACAAGAGATAAAGATTTCCTGCTGGGGGTTAAGATGACCACACATTATGTATTGCTTATAACTTGTGCCGACCAAAAGGGATTAATACACAATATTACCGGTGTACTCTACCGCCATGGTCTCAATATTGTCAGTAACGGAGAATTTGTTGACCAGAAGAGGAAGCTCTTTTTCATGCGCACAGAATTTTCCGGAACGTTGCATCCGGAACAGATAGTGAATGAATTAAAACCCGTGCTCCCTGATGGAGCAGATATTCAGCTGCCAAAAAGGCAGAAGAAAGATGTCATAATCATGGTCACCAAGGAATTCCATTGTCTTGGGGATCTGTTGTCCAGGCATGCCTTTGATGATTTAGGTGCAAATATTTTAGCTGTGATAAGCAATCATACTACACTGAAGGATTATGTCCAAAGATTTGGTATCCCCTACCACTATGTATCACATACCAACAAAATGAGAGAAGAACATGAAGCCAGGGCAATAAAGATCATTGACAAATATAGCCCGGACTACATCGTCTTAGCCAAATATATGCGCGTCTTTACCCCGGGTTTTGTGTCTCATTACAAAAACCGGATTATCAACATTCACCACTCCTTCCTTCCAGCATTCGCCGGGGCAAATCCGTACAAACAGGCATTCGACCGGGGAGTAAAGATCATAGGCGCCACTGCACACTTTGTGAACGAGGATCTCGATAATGGGCCAATCATTACCCAGGATATAATCCCGGTGGATCACACCTACAGTGCTGAGGATATGGGGCGAGCAGGAAGGGATGTAGAAAAGGTGGCCTTGGCTAAGGCCCTCAAACTGGTCTTTGAAGACAGGGTCTTTATCAATGGAAACAAAACCATAGTATTTGGATAAGGGGGAGGGGTTCATCTGAAAGTGAAGAATCTCGTGGAGCATAACTATCTGATATTATTAGATTGCTTCGTCGCTTAAGCTTCTCGCAATGACATGCTCAGTTGGTTTTTACGACTGTATCAAGACTAAGTTGAAAAATCTTATTTTCGCCTTGGCAATGGTATAAAATCTTGCTAAACTTAAACTCAGTTGGCAGTCGTTCTAGTGTTAGATACATCTATGCGATCGGCTTAGGACGCTTAGTCCCAACTGAATTTGAGAAGGAGGTAAAGTAACAATGGCAGAGCGTGAGACTGGCAGTGTTAAATGGTTCAACACTACTAAAGGATACGGTTTTATTACACGCGATCAGGGAGAAGATGTCTTCGTGCACTATACTGCTGTTCGCGGCGAGGGCTTCCGCTCGCTGTCAGAAGGTCAGCGCGTGGAATTCACAGTTGCCGAAGGGACAAAAGGCCCTCAAGCCCAAGACGTAGCTATTCTTGACTAAAGATAAAAACGTACCATAAACCTGCGACGTATATATGAAATGCATCGCAGGCCTTTCCATAAAAAGATTAATATGTGGTCATCATTTATTAATAATGGCTGTAAGTGATCTTATTCCCTTTCATGGTCCAAGACTATCTTGATTGGCATGAGGAATTGTCTTGACACAGGGGTCCACTCTAACATTCAGCATCGCGACCTTGATGATCTTGTTTTCAAAGTATAATGCCTTCATATCCAACCCCTACTCTACGGAACGTCTTGCAACATCAATATCACCATAGATGTTAGCCCCTTGTAATCCCATTTAAACGTCTATACATCGATTTGTTATTGTTATATATCTTTATAAATTCCTTGAATACTTCATCATATATTCTTCTGTTTTCCGGATTTGGATGGTATACGTTTGAGTATTGAATCAACCCTGGAATGTCATCGAATGTAATGTAGTCTAACCCAGCAGATGCAATCAATGCAGCGCCACGTGCATTTGCTTGCATAGGGTCTTTTACCTGCCTGATCGTCCTATCCATAACATCTGCAAAGATCTGACACCATACATCAGATTTGGCGCCACCCCCTATAATACTCACCTCATCCATCTTTTTGCTAATAAACCTCTCGACATATCTCAGACTCCACCGGGTATTGTATGCAACACCCTCAAAAAATGCCCGGATGATTTGGTCAATATTCGTAGTCATAGACATATTATAGATCCCTGCCCTTAATGTACTATCATCAACCGGCGTCCTCTCGCCATTAAGCCATGGGGCAAAGATCAACTTATTACTTCCAGCGGGCACCTGGCCGGCAATCTCATCTAATCTTTCATACACATCTAATGGGGAGGTTTCAGGTCTCAATCTGTTTTTGGGATAAATAACATTATCTGCTAAAAATGATAGGGCCCCTCCTGCTATATCCTGTTCATTTATACATTGATACCTGCCAGGGATTGCTGCTGGGAGTGTTGCAATAGAGTGAATGGCGTCTGTCTTTTTAAATGGCACAATACATTCGACCCAGGATGAAGTGCCAATATAGATATGTCCTTCAAAATCCCTTACTGCCCCAGATCCGACAAGGGCAGCCTCGTGGTCTGCAGCACCCATGACCACCTTTACATCTGGATTTAAACCAATCTCATCTGCTACATCCTTAGATATAGCCCCTAAGATATCAATGGATGATCTTAGAGGCGGTAATTTAGCCCTGTCGATATTCAACTTTTTTATCAGCTTGTCATCATAAGAGATGTTATTGATATCCCTTATATTAGTGACCCAATATAATATTGTGGAATCATAAGAACCTGCGAATCTACCTGTTAACCTCAGGTTCAGATAATCCTTACTCTCCAAAAACATGTGTGCCTTTTCATATATTTTGGGGTACTCATATTTCACAAACAGGATATGTGCAATATCATCCTTTCCAGACAAGGCAGGCCCCCCTGCCGTCTTAGAAATCCATGTCAAAAGATTAAATATATTATAACCTAGAATACTAGGGAACCCACCCATCACCTTTTTAATATACGGGGCCCCCCGTGAATCCATCCATGTAAGAGAATTCATCAAGTGATTACCATTGGAGTCTACAACTACAGTGCTGGACATCGTGCTCGAAATACATACTGCAATAATATCCTCAGAGGAAACAATGCCCTTTTTGATCAATCGTCTTGATGCCTTGACCAGGGCATTCCACCAATCATCAGGGTCTTGTTCTGCACCGCCGTTTGGTAAAAAATATATTGGTGTCTTCTCGGTTTCGAAATCTAAGATATCTCCATATATAGAGACTATTGCCGCCTTAACCCCAGATGTCCCATGATCGATTGCCAGTATATATTTCTTATCCGCATTCTTTCTCGTCATTTATCTATCAGGTTGCCTTATATATCTATCTTTTTGATATTTCCCTTTTCATCCACCATTTCAACAATCAATCCGCCAAACGATTCTCCGCCTTCCTTTACCTTATCAAGCTTTATAACCTGTGGGAGAATATCCAGAAAATCCTGAGGGTCTACACACCCCTCAGGCGGGAATACCCCCTTTTCTGCAATCTTTCCCTGTTGCATAAGGATTGCACCTATGGCTGCCGGGATCCCTGTGCCTTCTCCTAATGCCTGACTTTTAGAGGCCATATGTACTCTATATTCCCTATATTCCCCGTCTTTCTTGCCTTTTACAACCGTTGAGCAACAACCACGTTGAGTGCCGAATCCGGTCTGTTTTAAGATCCTTTCTCTCTCTCTAACAATGTAAGCCATGGCAAAATCTTGTGGTATTACAGTCTGCCCGTCTATATCTAATGACTCTTTGCTGGAAAGACCCAGTCTACACATATCCCTTATCAGATTGTAATATTCGTTTGGTATAACAGAACCTTTGTTCGTAACCTCCCTACACGTGATATACCTCGGGATAGAGACCTGTTCAGGGTGCGGGTATGGATATAGCGGTACCTCCCCTACCACAGGAAAATCGAATGTCTGCCTCAGTGCTATACCATCCTCTCCAAAGTATTTAACGTATTTTAATTTCCCGTCAAGAAACATAGGGATATCTATGGACATACAGTGGAATCTGTGCCCGATTACGCCCTTGCCTTCCACGGGTTCACCACCATGCACATGAAAGATACTGATGGAATCAACCTCATCTAACAATTTGTCTGCAACAAACTTCGCAATAATGTTTGTAGCGCCTGGTGAGTTACCCATCCCAATCAATGCAGTAATGCCTGCTTTCCTTGCAGCATTATCCATCTCCAAAATCTCAACGGTTACATCCACATCATCACAGATATCTACGTAATTTATCCCGGCATCAATCACGGCTTTAAGTATATTTTTAACAGTCTTATAGAATGGCCCTACGCAATTAACTACCAGATTAGAACCTCTGACAGCGTCTTTTATCCCATTTTCATCACTTGCATCAACCTTGATTGCACTTAACTTTTCTGAACCTAGCTGAGAGATAAGTTCGTTTGCCTTTTCAATGTTAACGTCGCCTATCACGATCTCTGAAAACACATCGCTATTTACAAGTGTCTTGACCGCAACGCTACCTACTGCTCCACAACCACCAAGGACAATAACCTTTGCCATAATCTTCGCCTCCTTTTATCTCTAAAAAATATGCTGATTAAGACTACTAAGGCCACAATTGTAAAGTCAATATAAATCCTTAATAAAATCTGATGACAGGCCATCCCTTATCTAGGGCCATCTTTCGCAATTTAGATGTAGGTTCAACCGCTAAAGGATGGCCTACTGCCTCCAGCATTGGTATATCAGAATGATGATTGCCATATGCGTATGACCCACCCAGATCGATACCTACCTTCTTTGCCAGGCGATTGGCAAGGTATCTTTTGCTATCTCCAATACAAATCATACCATCTGCCTTGCCGGTAAATAACCCATCTGCCCCAATCTCAAGCTCAGTACATAAAAGCTGGTGAAATCCCAGATCAAGGACTACCGGCTCTAACATATGTCTTACCCCGGCGGAAAGAAGTATTAATAGATGGCCGGCCTTACGATGATCCTCCAATTTAATCAAAAGATTCGGAGCCAGATAAGGTTTGACTATTTGGGTGTAGTACTCCAATGTATTATCTATCGCAAATTCCTCAGGGCTTTTACCCTTGAATATCGTCAATAAGAGCCTTGCCATCCTCTCATCCGAATAGAGATCTTTTTTATAAAAGAAGTTTGCCATTAACACATGGATTATAAACCCAATGGATAGGCCTCCATTATCCCATAGAGATTTGATCCCAATCTTAGCGCTTTCAACGGTTAGGAGTGTTTTGTCAAAATCAAAAAAAGCAGCAATACGTTTTTTATTCATTTATCGGCCCTAGCAGTTTGCTGCGAAGATTCAATCATCCTATATCTATCATGTTATTGATGCGACCCATCAGTTCATCTATTGCAGCGTCTACATCTTCCACCTCGGCACGGAGCGCACCTTCAGGGCAGACCGTAATACAAATCCCGCAACCTATACAGAGATCTTCATCGTGATGTACCTTTCCACCATGTATGGTTATGGCACCCATAGGGCACTCATCCACGCAGGTACCACATACTTTACAAAGATCATGGTCAGTTATAATCCTCAGGCCCTGTAGGGATGTTATGGAATCAGCAGCCTCTTTTGGCAAAAATTTTCCTGAGTTCAAGATAGTACAGCAGCAACGGCAGCAGAAGCAAAAGGTCAATAGCCTACCACGGTCACGTACCCCCCAGATGAAATTATCGAGTTTCACCCTTCCAGTCATGGGGATAAGCCCGTCTTCCAGGCACTTGTCTACATGTTCGAGCGCGTCTTCCACGCTGACGTGTCTTGCAATACGTGGGTCTATCTCCTTAGCGCCTTCACCTAAAAATAGGCATCCCAGGTCTATTGGATGCGCCTTGCATCCCTTTGCGTCCCTGCAGGTACAGCGATGGATAATCGCACGGTGAGATGATTTACGTATAAGCTTCTCCATCACCTGCCTTGGCAATAAGGAACTTCCTACTGCATCACCTATGTTTTCGTTGACAGGGATATAGGTGATGTTAAGATTTTTTTTGCTGAACGTGGGCAGGGCGAGACGTGCGATCACTCCCCCTATCACTGGCCATTTGGTAGCCCTGGCACTGATCCAGGTAATAGGCCATATCTTGGCCAGAACAAACAGCCACCACTCTGGCCTTACTGACATTATTTACACGCCCTCCATTTCAATTAAGATCTTATTCTTATGCCGGATAAGACTACCATATATCTCCTGTCTTTAAAATAGGGTGCGGCAATATCAGGTTGTTGCCCGAATCTCTGGGCAATAGCCTGATAACAATACACTATGACATTACATAGCCCTGACCCCTTTTTTGCTTATTCAATAAAATCGTTAAGATCGACCCTGGCCCATGGGGCCTTATGCTCCTGGTCAGGACCGTAATATCCAAATAAACCCTTCATAATGAGATTCGTATTGTCCATGATAGCGTGATGTCCATGCACCGAACCACCTGCTGTATAATAGCCTGTATCCCCGTAGACACTGTTTGGGTTCAAAAAGTCTATAAGGTCTCGTGCTGTATCAAAATCAATATAGCCATACTCTCCTCCCATAAGCCCCCATAGGGTCTCGTATCTCCAGAGTGAACCAGAGATGTCTGCTATCTTGGAGATCCTTGGTGTGAAGGTAGTGAATACCATCCGGGGTATAATGTAATGATTAGTGGCAATCACCACATCCGGCCAGGTCTCTATCTGATCAGGGAAATAGATATCATCATCCTGTGTGCCACCGTCCTTGAATGCTGGAGGGAACTGCCATGCTTGATCCCTTACCATTACACCCTTTTCAGGTAAAGGCGCCTCGTCCAACATCCCTATATAATTTTTGCCTAAAGAGAGCAGCCAGTATTCCCAACCGGGCAACAGGTCAGGGCCATTGAATTCAGGATCACTCATGCCTTCTTCTGCAATCATGCCGTATGTATTATTATAAAGCGCACTCTTTTCATCATCTGCTATGGCATATATCCATGAAACACCCCTGTCTTGCGTTTTCATTCTCTCTATGGCTTCATCAAGATTTGATGAGTGCTGGATAATATCCCTCATTACCAAAAGACAACCCAGCCCCGGGTCACTCCTCGTGCAGGCACCAATAACAACATCCACTCCCATAGAGAGGCCTTCACTATTAAGGGCTGTTGTCAGACCAACAAACCCTGGCGCAGTAACGCACACAAATGGATAGCCTTTATCTGGTAGATATATGCCCATACATGCTACATTCTGATATATCCCACCTGTAGAAAACATGAAATCCCTTCCATGAAAGGGCCTGCCATCTAAAGTTGCCGCATCAGATACTACAAACTCGTTGCAGCCTAGCACATACGGGTTTGCATTTGGGAATACCACCCTCGCTTCACCATCTTCTTCTTGAGTCTTTATAAATTCGCCTAAGCCGGATTTGTTTTTAAGCAACTCCTTTAATTTCTCTATTCTCGGGAGTTTTCCTGTAAAGTAAATGGAATATAGCGCATCGTAGCCCTCGTTTAAGAGCAATACATTATCAAAGCCTACATCATAGCCTTTAGCCCTTGCACCATCTACAACACCAAGCATCTCTACTATGAGATACGAAGGTATAGCACCGCTGTTTACTGCGTCATGGCACAAAGTAAGCACCTCATCCAGCAAGAAGTTATACAAAAGCGGGTTATCTTCCTCTGTTATGCCAATAAAACCCTCAACAACCCTAGCTATATACTCTCCTGTTATCCTAAATGTACCTTCAGGCATAAGCGCACCCATTTGATAACCCATATTGTAGGACGAACCCTGGAGTATTAGATATGGCTTGCCATTTTCATCCTCAGCCAGATAACCTGTGTCCCCATCTATGGTTACCTGATCTATACTGGTAAGACCACCTACATCCCCTTGTCCACCAGGATCTGGAACTGCTTCCTGTTCTGTATTCGTTGCTATAAGATCGTTGTCATCTGACGAGTTGCACCCTGCAAACATCAAGGGTACAGACAATAATACAGCTAACCATATAAACCTTCTCATAATACACCTCCTTGTTTTTCTGAACCATAGGCTCAATCAATAAATGGCTGAAACTTTATCCCACCCAATGGTAAAGAGCGCCATACAAACAACAATTCCCAGTAGATACACCCTCATAACACGTCTCCTTATTAAGGATACTTAAAAAATAAACCTGTTTCAGCTTTATTTCTGATGCAATAAAAATGCCTGGATGACCTTTTCGTAACTATTTAATTTTATTATACATAAAATACTGTTAAGATAGAAAAGAGAAACACAATTCCCTTTATGAGAAAACATTTTCTTAAGTGCCATATATCCTATAAGTAAGTATATGTCTTTTACTAATGATCTTGTTTTATTATACCGATAGTGATTTAAGATAACAGTATAAGGAGGCTTAAAAACATGAGGTGTCCGAGATGCGGCTATATAAGCTTTGATTATATCGACAGATGTAAGACATGCGGAGAGGATCTGGTCCCTGCCAAGATAAAGCTTAACATCTATATGAAGCCGCCGGAGATGGAGATGGGTAAGAATGGCTTTGCTGTGAGTAAGGTAGGTGGGGAGGAACATGAGATGCTTGAGGATGGTTCTCAGAAAGAAGAACAAGATATCCTAATGGAAGATGTCCTCAAAGAGGAAGGCGAAGAACTGACAACCTTTGATTTTGGTAAAGACAAAGAAGAAGAGTCTTGATAACCTTTATGGCAAATAGTTTTTAAACCAAGGTGCATTCAATCAAGTGCTCATCGAAATCGTCATTGCGAGCTTTAGCGAAGCAATCTAATAATTCCAAATGGTCATACAATACGAGATTGCTTCGTCGTCCGCCACAGATATAGGCGAACTCCTCGCAATGACATGGTACGTGACTTTTTGTGAAATCATCAAAGCTGAATACTGAATGCTTACATCACAAATATTTCTTCAGAAACGCACCCGTATATGAGTTAGATGCCCTTGCTATATCCTCCGGAGGGCCGCATGCAACCACCCTTCCTCCATCATCCCCACCCTCTGGTCCGAGGTCAATAATATAATCAGCACACTTTATCACATCCATGTTATGCTCTATTACGATCACTGTATTGCCCTGGCTCACCAGGCGCTGCAAGACCTTCAGCAATTTATTTATATCATCAAAATGCAGCCCTGTAGTGGGCTCATCCAGGATATATACTGTCCTTCCTGTAGCCCTTTTTGAAAGTTCCCTGGATAGTTTCGTCCTTTGGGCCTCTCCTCCGGAAAGTGTGGTGGCACTCTGGCCCAGCTTTATATAATCCATACCCACATCTATCAGGGTCTGCAGCTTGCGTCTTATCCTGGGAATGGATTCAAATAGCCCGTATGCCTGAGAAACCGTCATATCTAAGACATCTGCTATGGATTTGCCCTTGTATCTGACCTCAAGGGTCTCATCATTAAAGCGCCTGCCCTGGCATTGATCGCAGGTGATATAGACATCCGGCAGGAAGTGCATCTCTATCTTTATCATTCCCCCTCCTCCGCATGCCTCGCATCTTCCACCCTTCACATTAAAGCTAAACCTTCCGGGTTTATACCCCCTCACCTTTGCCTCCGGTAAAAGAGCAAAGAGCTCTCGTATATAGGTAAATACACCTGTGTATGTAGCCGGGTTAGACCTGGGTGTTCTTCCGATTGGGCTTTGGTCTATATGTATCACCCTGTCGATATATTCAATGCCCTTAATACTGCCTACAGTTCGTGGCCTAATCTTTGAACCTGCCAGGTATCTGGCCAGACAGGGATACAGTGTGTCTATTATCAATGTGGATTTGCCGGAGCCGGATACGCCGGTAATACAAGTAAACAGTCCTACAGGGATGTTCACATCTATATCTTTAAGGTTGTTGCCTGAGGCCTTAACTATATTTATAAACGCCCCCTTGGGCATTCTTCTTCGTGCAGGAACCTCAATTGCCTGTTTCCCGGAGAGATATCTGCCGGTAATAGACTCATGGTTTTTCTTTAGCTCTTCAGGCGTTCCCTGAAACACAAGGTGGCCTCCCAGATCTCCTGCACCCGGGCCCAAATCCAGGACATGATCTGCCGAGAGTATTGTATTCTCATCATGCTCTACTACGATCACTGTATTGCCGATATCTTTTAGGTGTTTCAGTGTATTAATAAGCCTTGCATTATCCCTTTGATGCAGACCTATGGATGGTTCATCCAGTATATACATTACGCCTACCAGGGCGGAGCCTATCTGCGTAGCAAGTCTTATACGTTGCGATTCGCCGGAAGAGAGTGTCGCTGCCGCCCTTGTTAGCGTCAAATACCCCAGCCCTACAGACTTCAGGAAATTTGCCCTTCCAGTTATCTCCCTTATAGCCCTGCCACCTATCTGTTCCTGTCTTGGTGTAAGCTTTATATCTTCAAAAAAGGCAAGGAGCTCATCTATACTAAGACATGTGACCTCATATATGTTTTTCCCTGCTATAGATACGCTTAAAACCTCTTTTCTTAACCTGGAACCATCACATTCAGGGCACATCCTATTACTTAAAAATCCGGCAATATCACTATTTACCTCGCCTGAATGACTATCTTTTAGTCTCCTCATAAGATTAGGTATCACACCCTCAAAAGGTCTTGAATGGACAAGAAATTCATCGCCGCCATAGAGAATCTTGTCTTGCATATCCTTTTTAAGTTTGTAAAAGGCCATATTTGGATCAAAGCCGATACCATTTGCAATATATCTGATCAGCCTTGTTGCAAACTTGCCAGGCGGGACACCCCATGGTGCGATTGCACCTTCGAGTAGCGACAACCCGGGATTGGGGACAACAAGCTCAGGGTCTATTTCCAGTAATATGCCAAGCCCCCCGCATACACTACATGCCCCATGTGGATTATTAAATGAGAACATCCTTGGCGAAATCTCTGGAAATGATACGCCACAGAAAGGACATGTGTGTGTCTCTGAGAATATCCTTTCTTTTCCTCTGGAATCTTCAATCCTGACAAGGCCTTCGGAAAGTCTGCATGCCATCTCAATCGAATCTGAAAGGCGTGAGCGCACACCTGGTTTTAAAACTATCCTGTCTATGACCACATCTATGTTATGTTTTTTGAATTTGTCTAATTTTGGTGCATCTTCGATATCATAGGTGGCGCCATCAACCCTGATCCTGACAAAGCCATCCTTTGCCAAGGTATCAAACAGCCTCTGGTATTCTCCTTTCCTGTCCCTCACTACGGGAGAGAGGATAGCAATCTTTTTATCCTTGCCATGGGACAAAACTCTGTTCACCATCTGCTGGATGGTCGTGCTCTCTATGGGCCTGCCGCATATCCAGCAGTGCGGGGCGCCTATTCTGGCAAATAGGACCCTTAAATAATCATAAATTTCCGTAATTGTTCCAACTGTTGATCTGGGATTCTTTGAGACACTCTTTTGTTCTATGGCAATAGCAGGGGAGAGGCCTTCAATAGACTCAACATGAGGCTTCGGCATCTGTTCTAAAAACTGGCGGGCATATGCACTCAGAGATTCTACATATCTTCTCTGCCCTTCGGCATACAATGTATCAAAGGCAAGTGTGGATTTTCCGGAACCCGAGACACCTGTGATCAGCACAAGTTTGTCCCTGGGTATTCTTACATCTATACCTTTAAGGTTGTGTTCGCTTGCACACTTGATATCTATAAAATCTTTCATTTCCAGCTGTAAGCATTCTTAGTTTTTTGCCAATAAGTTAAAGCTGATGGCTGATCGCTGAGGGCTGATAAGCTTACCCTTAATCTACAAATAGATCCCTATAAAATGCTCTCTTTTAGCCTTATTCAACCAGTATCTAAATGCATCTTGTTGGGACTGTCCCTCAAGAATATGTCTTATCTCATCCTTTACTTCATCAAATGCATTTTTATCACGTACGCCTCTATCCAATAACTCAAAGATAAATATGCCGTTTTCAGTCTCAACCGGGCCTATGATACCACCTGCCTTTGCATCAGACACAGCCTCCTTTATTTTAGGGGCCAGGTCTGATATGGCTATCCATCCTATGTCACAAGACCCAGAGATAAGCACATCCGAATATCTTCCGGCCACATCATCAAATGTATTGCCTTCATTTATATCCGCCATCACAACCTTAGCCTTTTGCCGGTCTTTTTTAATAAGTATCTGCTTTAATCTCACGGACTGCCTTCCACAGTACTTAGGATGCGTATTATAATAATTTGCTATCATGTGAGGAGTGACCACCACCCTTGATTTAACCATAACTCCTATCAGGCTCTGACGCTTTATAAGGGAAATCGCATCCTCAAACTCCAAACCTGTATTTGCCATTACAGAGCGAATATTCTCGGGATCTATTGGCGGGAGACCAAATTCTTGATATGACTTTTCTACAATAATATCTTCTATCATTATCTCCAAAACCTTCCCGCCCTGGTTAGACTCCACGGGATTGAGCCCTGCACTGTCCACCTTTGCCCTAAAATCCGACATCATGATAAGTGTATCATCCACTACCGCAACAATCCCATCAATCATCTCGGCATAGGCAAACCTGTCCGCCCCCTCACAGGCAATAAAAAAAACAATTAATAAAAAAATGCTCAACCCTTTAATTAATGGATATAGCCTTGATTTCATCCCAGTTCACCTTTGGTTCATATTCTTTTTTTAGAGATATTATCCAATCCTTATATCTTTGTTCAAATTGCTTTTCCGATAAGAGATCTTTTATACTATCTTTCGTTTCTTCAATGGTCAATATCCTCGGCTTGCATCTCTTGGCCACGTAAAATATATGGTAGCCTCTACTTGTTTTTATTATCCTTGAGTAACGCCGCTCTGGAATAGTAAATACCACATCTTCCACCTCTTTGGGAAGCTCACCTCTTACAAATACACCCATAAACCCATGGTCTTTTGCATCCTCAGATTCAGAAAACTTGTCAACCACCTCATACAGAGAGGTCCCTGAACGCAATATCACAAGCGCTTTCCTTGCCTTGTATTCATCTCTTGAAAATACATGATAGAGCTCTACCGAGCTGCCGGTCATGAACTCATATTTATGCTTGTTATAATAAACCTCAACATCTAAAGGGTTCACATTTACCTTTGTCCTTACAGCCTTATTTATAGCCTTTTTCATAATAGACCTCTGCCTTATGAACTCCTCCATATCCGAGGTATGTCTGCAATCTTCAGTAAGAACATCCTCAAAAACATCTTCAGGTGTCCCCTCTAAAAGACCCTTCATGGCAATCTTGACTTCTTCTTGGCTCACGGACATATAGTGCTTCTTGGCATATTCCAAAATAAGGTGTTCTTCTATAATATTATTTACAATCACAGGCTTCATCTTTTCGATCATATCGTTGGATGTAATCATGGACTCCTCAGCAAAACGTTCCATCCTTGACTTAAATTCACGGCTTGTAACACATGTATCCCCTACCCTTATGCAACAGGTATTACCTATTCTGTCACACGCTACGGTAGCAATAAGACTAAGACAAGCTATAAATAATACTAAATATCTCATTTAGAATATCTTTACCCTCTATTGTAATAACCACCGTCCCATTTTGATAAAACCTGCCTTTACTCTTGGAGACTATCCGCCTTAAACGGACCAATCCCTCAGAAGATATCGTAGTATCATGCCCAATATATAAACTCAATTCTTTGTCTGCCCTTTCGATCTTTCTTATTCTCAGTCTTTTCATTGTATCCCTTATCTCGCTCACTGCAAGTAAGGTTTTGGTGGGCTTTGGTATAGGGCCGTACATGTCGAGAATCTCTTCTGTTATCTGACTGATATCATCTTTATTTGCTGTTGAGAGTCTCTTGTACAGACCAAGTCTCAAGTGCTGATCAGGGCAATATTCCTCCGGGATATATGCATCCACGCCAATTTTTATCTCAGGTTCAATCTCTTTGGTAACCTCTTTACCCTGCAGGCTATCAACAGCCTGCTTTAGCATCTGTTGGTAAAGTTCATAGCCTATGGCTGCTATATGCCCCCATTGCGCGCTACCCAGAATTTCTCCTGTCCCTCGAATCTCCAGATCTCTTAGCGCCATTTGAAAACCCGCACCAAGCGATTCATATTCCTTCATAGCAGACAATCTCTTCCTCGCATCCTTTGTGATCGACCCTACAGCAGGGATCAAAAGCAGGGCATAGCCCTTTTGTTTTGACCTCCCCACCCTGCCACGAAGCTGATAGAGGTCTGCCATGCCGAATCTGTCCGCCCTGTTTATTATCATGGTATTTGCATTAACGATATCAATACCAGAACCTATTATCGCAGAACTCACTAATACATTAAGCCTGCGTTCAATAAACTCTCTCATAACAACACCCAATTCCCTTCTGGACATCTGGCCATGGGCCACACCTACCCTCGCACCAGGACAGATGGTCTTTATATATCCAGCTATTGCATCTATATTGGAGACCCGGTTATGGACAAAGAACACCTGACCACCCCTGGCCAATTCTCTGTCTATAGCCTGAGATATAATATCATCATCGAATCTTAAGATTAATGTTTCTATGGACTTACGGTTTAGAGGTGGTGTCTCTATTATCGAGAGATCCCTGATGCCGGATATAGCCATATTCAATGTCCTCGGTATAGGGGTGGCAGAAAGTGTTAATATATCTATTTTTGAGCGCATGGCCTTTATGCGCTCCTTATGGGCCACACCAAACCTGTGTTCCTCATCCACGATAAGCAGGCCCAGATCATTGAATTTGACCCTGTCGGATAATATGGAATGAGTGCCTATTATTATATCCACCTTGCCATCCCTCAGGTCTTCTAAGATGTGCTTGTTTTTGGCAGATGTGGCAAAACTTGTAATCGCTTCGACCCTGACAGGCCATGGATCAAAACGCTGCCTGAATGTAGTCAGATGCTGCGAAGCAAGCAACGTGGTCGGCACAAGCAAGGCCACCTGTTTTCCGGACATGACCGTTTTAAAAGATGCCCTCAGTGCCACCTCTGTCTTACCATATCCTACATCACCGCAGATAAGCCTGTCCATAACCCTTTTCGATTCCATATCTTCATATACATCCTCTATGGCCTTTACCTGATCCTCAGTCTCTTCATACGGAAATGAAGATTCAAACTCATGAACATCAACTGGGTTAGCTCCAAAGGAAAACCCGCTTGAAGCAGCCCTTTTGGCATATATATCGAGGAGCTCTTTTGATAATTTTTCAATAGATGCCCTTGCCTTCTTCTTGGCCCTTGACCATCTGCTGCCGCCCAGCCTGTCTAAAGGGAAACTATCTTCATCACCAATATAACGCTGTA
>JAYEFR010000002.1:3052-6460 GCA_034716155.1 Thermodesulfobacteriota bacterium | reverse complement strand
CCCTGATTTTGTCCTTAAATCTTCAGCAAGGATAAGCTCAGCCTTTAACCTGTCTATGACAACCTTCTTAGGTATATCCAGTCTTTTGATAGATTTCTTCCATAATTTACCAACCGTGTCTAAGGCGCCTACCACATCCGGATCAAAGAATTTGCCTGAAAAGGCCTTAATATACTCCCATGCCTTATCCACCTGTTCCGGATGACCATAACCCAGTGAATAAACCCTTTTATCAAATGCATCCGCTGCACAAATAACCCTGGAACCTAACGGGATACGCTCCTCATAAAGGCTATCCGGAAAGCCCCCACCATTATACCTCTCATGGTGATGTCTGACTATCATACTTACATTTTCAAACCCAGGTATACTCTTCAGACATATCTCTCCCAACTTTGGATGCTCGCGAAGCAGGCCTTTTTCCTCATCCGTAAGCCTTTTTTCTTCCTTTTCCATTATAGCATCAGGCAGACCAATCTTGCCTATATCATGAAGCCACGCCGCCACCACTATGTCCTGCAGATCTTCGCCCTTGATGCCCATATTCTCGGCAATGGACTTGGAGATGTTAGCTACCCTGCCCATGTGCACACCTATCTCCGGATTCCTGAGTTCTACTGTCCTGCTGAATGCCTTTACAGTCTCCATGAAGGTGACCTTTAATTTATTAAACTGAGTCGTGATAAACTGTGTCTGCTCTTTGACCTTTTCCTCTAGATTCTGATTCATATCCTTAAGCTGTTCATTTCTCTTTTTAAGAAGATTGTTAAGTCTTTTGTTTTCTTTCTCAAGCTCATATTTCTTGAGCGCATTCTTTAAAAAGACCCTTATATGATCGTTATCCCATGGCTTTGTAAGATACCCATATACAGCACCGCTGTTTATGGCCTTTATGGCCATCTCTAAATTGGCGTGGCCGGTAAGTATTACCTTTACAGAATCAGGAATGATTTCACTTGCCTGCAAAAGAAATTCCAGGCCGTTCATCTCCGGCATCATGAAATCAGATATGATCGCAGAGACCCTTTGCCCGGCCAAGAATGCCAGCGCATCTTTAGGTGATGTGTATGTATCCACTGTATACCCATCCTCGGAAAATGCCCTTTTTAAGGCCTTCAGGACATTTTCTTCATCATCTACAATAAGTATCCTATGTTCATTTGCTTCCATGTTTGAGCCTGCCTTTCCTGTTCTCCTCAACCATCAAGATCGAGTGCCTCTTCGATCTGGGTGTACCCATCCCAAATCACTTCCAGTGTATCGGTAAGTGTACTTTCTTTAGTATTAGTAAAAAACATGTTCCACGCATCTTCATCTATAGGCATGACAAATAGTTCATTGCTTTTGCCAAGAGATAGGGACTTTGCGATTTCATTACCTATATGGATGGCTGCCACCTGTGCCGGCGCTACTTTGGCTAAGGCCGGCTTATGGTGAAATGCAATCATCTCCTCCATGGCTTCAGTAAATTTCCATTTCCTGGCAAGAAGGCGGCCGACCAATGCATGTGTTCTGCCTATAATATACATCTCCGCATCAACAAGGCTCATATCTTTACCATACAATTCATGAATTTCTTTGTATTCCTTAGGCATATAGATATCTAAGACCATCTTACCTATGTCATGGAGTATGCCGCCTGCAAATACATTTTCGCCGCCTTTATACCTTAGCTCAAATACGGCCTTGGCAGCTACCGCACAACCGAGGCTGTGTCTCCACATATCCGCTATATCAAAGGTTGCTGCCCGTGACCTGGATTTGAATACACCCATCACGGATACAGACAAAGCAAGGTTTTTGACGGTATTCAGCCCCAGGACAGTGCATGCCCTGTCACCGGTATCCACCTTACGAGAAAGCCCATAAAATGGAGAGTTTGCCACACGAAGCAACCTTGCGGTGAGTGACTGATCGTTTTCAAGGACGCGAGCCACATCCTTGCTGGTACAGTTAGGCATGCTCGTCACCTTAAACATCTCCTGCACAATCGTAGGCATGCTGGGAAGATCTGAAAGCCTTTTTAAGATATCATCAAGTGATTTCTCTTCCACTATAATCTCCCGGCCCTTACAGTTGCCACGGCATCCATTAACTGCTTCATCCAGGGTAAGGTGGCTACCTTGGCAAAGATGGGCTTAAGCTGCTCCATTTGCTCGCTTTTTCTCTTTTCCAACCCCTTTGGATCTATCTCTGTACCTTTTTCGTCTTCTATATCTTCAATTAATACTGTAGTGATATCATATCTCTCTAATTGTCTGATTACACCCTCGGTCAAGGTGGCGCCTTTTTTCACCAGGACCATACCTCTTGGGTTATTTACATCCCTTGCTGTCTTCATGCCCACCATAACCTCATTAAGGGCTATCTTTTTCATATGCGTCCCTCTTAGTGAAAAATTATTCTGCTTACTCCCTACTCCCTACTCCTTACTGTCTTACCGGAAGGGTGATGGTAAATGTCGTGCCTTTCCCTACTTTGGTTTCAGTATCGATCTTACCACCATGAGAAGATATGATCCTGTATGTCGCATTCAAGCCAAGGCCCTTACCCTTCCCTACATCTTTGGTGGTAAAGAACGGATCAAATATCTTGCTCAAGACTTCCTCTGGAATGCCACAGCCGGTATCACTGATGATTACCTGAACACTATCTTTTGCCCCACGTGTCTTTATGGTGACTGTGCCGCTACCTTCAATGGCCTGAGCGGCATTTGTAAGGATAGCCATAAATGCCTGGGATAGTTGTGTGCCATAGCCGTCTATCAGGGGAATATCTCCATAGTCTTTGACTATATCTATATGATCACTTAAGTTCTGTTTTACAATATCGACTACTGTATCCAGCATCTCTTTTAATGAGATCTCTGTAAGATCAGGCTTATCGATATGTGAAAATTCTTTTAGATTTGCCACTATCTCTCTTATCCTGTCTGTCCCATCCATGGATTCACTCAAAAGATCATCACTATCTTCCAGGATCATACCTATCTTGTTTTTAGACCAGGCATCTTCAATGCCCTTTTTTTCTGCAGGGGATGTATTCAGCGTAGACTCCTTTATAAACCCAAGGAAGCCTTTGGTATATTCCATATACCGTTTGAATGTATTCAGATTGGATTTGATAAACCCTAAGGGATTATTGATCTCATGGGCCATGCCTGCTGCAAGATAACCAATTGATGACATCTTTTCCTGCTGTATAAGATAGGCCTGTGTCTCTTTTAATTCGTTTAAGGCTGCCTGAAGTTCCTTATTCGCCTGCTTTATTCTTTCTTCCGCCCGCTTGCGCTCGGTGATGTCCTGGACATTGTATTGTATTTCAATTATCTCATCACCTCTCCTAATCGCAGACCCGCTTGCCAAAAGATTAGCAATATAACCTTTCTTTGTAATAGCCCTTAATTCA
>JAYEFR010000002.1:0-2952 GCA_034716155.1 Thermodesulfobacteriota bacterium | reverse complement strand
CTTCTTATATCTCTCAACAGCCCCTGCAACAACTCCAGACACAGCACACATAATCACTACCCTGATAATGTCACTCAGGACCGATACATCTATACCGGATGCAATATGAATGGCAGGCAAAGTAAGGGCAAACAAGACACCTGGATACCACCCTGCATACCCCCACCAGCAGGCGAGCAAGAGGATGGGTATATAGTAAAAGTGCGGAGAGACTTTATCTATACCAAGCAGGTGAAGATATATTGAAATAATTAATACAGATATACATGCTAAAGAGATAATAAGTATCTTTATTTTATTAGTAAGCCTGAACATTTTCCTTCCCCCAATCCCGGATCTTTTCTCAAACAATCCCTCTTCGGCCTTTGTGCCTTTGGCCCTTTAATAATTATTCACTGTTCACTGTTCACTATTCACTTTAGATCACAATAAAGCCGTCTTTATCCGTGTCCACCTTGGTTATACCCGGGTAGTCTTCTTCAAGTCTCTTCAATGCCATCTCCTGCGCCTTCACCTGTTCCAGCAATGAATCTCTCTCCACTACCAGGTGCCTGAGTTCCAAGGCCCTTTTTATGGTCAGCCTGATATCAGCATCGTTCCATGGTTTTAGAATAAATTTGTAGACACCTGCCTCGTTAATGGCCTCTATGGCTGCATCAATATCGGCATGACCAGTCAACATGATGGTCAATATATTGGGATAGGCTACCCTTACCTTCTTTAAGAACTCTATTCCTGTCATCACGGGCATCTGCTGGTCGCTGATAACCAAATCCACCTTATTGCCTTTTAGCTTTACTAATCCCTCTTGTCCGCTTAAGGCACTAAGGATATGGTAGCCATCATCCATGAGGACACGCCTGAGCGCATTGATTATGCCTTCTTCATCATCAACGATTAATATGGTATCTTCACCCATAATTCCTTACCCCCTTCCAAGGTTTTGCGAGTCGTCACTCCTACTATTTACAATCGTCCTCTTTATCAAAAACCAATACAACCCCTTCCTGGTTTTTAGAGTGTTTAATGCATGAACCTCTGACTTTAACATGGGTTTTATTGATTGATATATGCCCGGTTAGATCCCTGGCTTCTATAATTCTTTCAATAAGTGTATTTATCTCTTCGGGAAGAAAATCTCCCCTATCCATCCCTATGATATTCTCCTTGCCTCCGGCAAGCAGATCAGCCCCTGTCTTATTACACTGGACTATAAGCCCATCCAAGTCTACACCGATTACGGCAACAGGCAATGAATCAAGGATATGCTGTGATCTCTCGAGAATTTGATTCTGAAACATCAGCTCGGAAGTCCTTTCTTCAACAAGCTTCTCCAGATTATCGTTTACAATCTGAAGTTCCTCGTTCGTGCTCTGAAGTTCCTCAGTAAGCTGTACATTCTTTGCATGGAGAAAGTAGCGTTCAACGGCATTTGCGATTGTGACCCTTAGCTCATCATCATTCCATGGTTTTGGCATAAACTTATATATGTGTCCTTC
Source organism: Thermodesulfobacteriota bacterium (assembly GCA_034716155.1). Classification (GTDB taxonomy): domain Bacteria; phylum Desulfobacterota; class Desulfomonilia; order UBA1062; family UBA1062; genus JAGGYK01. The sequence goes on along the minus strand of JAYEFR010000002.1, from coordinate 1,453 downwards.
ATTTACGGCATCAACCACTGATGCCGTATCTGCGTATCCGGAAAGCACAATCCTTACTATATCAGGCCATCTCTCACGAACTTGCTTTAAAAACTCAATCCCATCCATCTCCGGCATCTTGTAGTCAGATACAACCACATGAATTGGTTCACTACCTTCAAGGAGCTTAATCCCTTCCGCCCCTGATGTGGCAGTAATAATCTCATAATCATCTTCAAGAAAGAGCCTTTTAAGGGCTCTTAGCACATTCTCCTCATCATCCACGCATAGTATTCTTACTTCTTCGTCCATCAAGCTCCCTCCACAACAGGGATGTTTATAGTAAAGGTCGTGCCCTTCCCTACCTGGCTTTCCACCTTGATTTCTCCACCATGCTTTTTTACTATGTCATAGGTTATGCTAAGCCCCAGGCCTGTGCCCTTGCCGACCTCCTTTGTTGTGAAAAAGGGCTCGAAGAGTTTGCCGAGATTTTCTTCCGGTATGCCGCAACCTGTATCAGAGATCGAAACATTGATCGACCCATCTTCAAGCCACGTCTTTATGGTGATCTCCCCTTTCTTCTCTATTGCCTGAGAAGCATTGACAAGTAAGTTCATGAACACCTGGTTCAACTGCTGGGGATAACACTTGGTAGAAGGGATATCGCCATATTCCTTCTTTACGGTGCACTTGTATTTTAACTCATTCCAGATAATATTTATTGTGGTCTCAATACACTCATTTATATCCGCATGCTTGTATTCTTCTTCATCCACACGGGAAAAGCTCTTAAGATCCTGCACTATCTTCTTTACCCTGCCGGCGCCATCAGAGGACTCATCAATCAGATCCTTTATGTCCTTAATAATATAGTCAAGTTTGAGTTCTTTCTTCTTTTGCTCAAGTCCCTCTAAGGCATCTTTCCCATTCAGGGATTCTATAACCTCAGACTGGATCTCGATAAAGCTGGTAAGTCTGTCCACATATTTATTAAGTGTCCCAAGATTGCTTGATATAAAACCCATGGGATTGTTGATTTCATGCGCAATACCCGCCGCCAACTGCCCGATGGCAGCCATCTTCTCGGACTGGAGTATCTTTGCATGCAAGGCCTTTAGTTCAGCATGCGCATTCTCCAATTCCTTGTTCTTCGACTCAAGTTCTTTCTTTGCCGTCTCTAAACCCCCTGTGGATTGCTGGTTTTCCTTCTCCATAGCCTTGTCCCATAGATATTTTTTAGTCTTAATGCCTATTTTTTATATTTCGGATTTGCTGATCAAAAACTTAAAAGACAGTCAAAAAAGACAGTCGACAGTCATCAGTCGTCAGTCGTCAGTCGGAAAAGAATAGTCGACAGTCGGAAAAACCGTGGATTGATGGTGTTATTTACTTAATTAAATATTTCTGGAAATTGGTTAGCAAACGAGCTCCTTCTCTAGCAAGATCGTAGATCCTTTTAAACTCGTCCTCGCCA
>JAYEFR010000001.1:0-29743 GCA_034716155.1 Thermodesulfobacteriota bacterium | reverse complement strand
GGGGATTTCCATTGAGAGAGATGGGGCCGTTATGGTGAAGGCCCCCCAAAAAGCAGAACTGAATGACATCGAGAAGTTTATTTCTGAAAAGAAGGTATGGGTCTATCAAAAACTGGCTAAAAAGAAAGCCCTGAACAGGGAAAGACCAAGAAGAGAATTCGTTAATGGCCAGGGATTCTTATATCTTGGCAAGAGTTACCGGCTGAAAATCATAGATGATGCCGGAATTAAATCGGAAAAGTCACCGAAAGCCGCGCCACTTCGTTTATGGCACGGCTATTTTGAACTTACAGAACGTGAAAAGGCCAATGCACGGAAGCATTTTATATCCTGGTATAAGAAGCAGATAAAACATCAGCTTGATGCCCGCATACCACGCTATGACAAAAGGGTCGGGGTGACGGTAAAAGACATAAGGATCTTAGACCTGGGGCATCGCTGGGCATCGTGCGGTCGAAACGGGGTTATCAATTTCAACTGGCGTTCTGTCATGGCCCCTGTCTGGGTCTTTGATTATATACTGGTTCATGAAATGGTTCATATGATTGAGCGTGCTCATACGGACAGATTTTGGCACCTCGTAGCCCGTGTTATGCCTGACTACGAAGAACATGCGCTTTGGCTCAGTGAAAACGGGGCAGATTTGGATCTATGATCCTTGAGGGGAAAGAGCTCAGCTCTGCAAACTTGTTGGTTTCGTAAAAAGCTAGATTATGCCGCTTCGCGGCACTGTAACCGAAAATAACTTTTGATAGTTAAGTTTATTTGAAAGTCTAGAAACGTGTCATTGCGAGCAAAGCGAAGCAATCTCGTATTGCATAACCATATGATATTATTAGATTGCTTCGTCGCTTAAGCTCCTCGCAATGACAGTCTCAGTTACTTTTTACGACTGCGTCATAATTGTCTTCTGCTAGATGTTATTTTTCCCTTGACATTTATGTAAATTTGCAGGATGTTCCGAAACAGTAAAACTAAATAGGAATGATGTACGAAAATGCAAGATATCGAGAGGATACTGAATATTGATCTTCCGCCAAGGCAGTCTGCGTTTTTATGGGGACCAAGGAAAACAGGGAAAACGACTTATCTGAAAACGAGATTTCCCCACAGTCTGGTGTATGATTTTCTTCAAACCGATATATTTTTTGAGTTCTCCAAGAACCCCTCGCTATTGCGTGAACAATTGCCGGCAAAGGATTGCGATGCCTTGAGCTATCCGGTGATACTGGATGAAGTGCAGAAGATCCCGCAAATTCTGGACGAGGTGCACTGGCTGATAGAGAATAAGGGATTGCGTTTCATACTATGCGGATCAAGTGCACGGAAGCTGAAAAGAGGAAAGGCTAACCTGCTTGGTGGCCGGGCATGGCGTTATGAAATGTTCCCGTTTGTCACGGCTGAATTGGAGAACCGGAATCTGTTGAGAATCTTGAATCGCGGCATGATGCCGGATCATTATCTGCACAAAGGCTATAAGAAGTCTTTGCGTGCCTATACTCAGGATTATTTAAAAGAAGAAGTCTTTGCTGAAGGATTGACCCGGAACATCCCTGCATTTTCCCGGTTTTTTGATGCCATGGGATATTCTCACGGCGAGCTTACGAACTACTTAAACATCGCGCGTGAGTGTGGAGTAGATTCCAAGACTGTAAAAGAGTACTACCAGATCCTCGTGGATACGCTTATGGGAACCATGGTAGAGCCCTTCAAGAGGAGGCAAAGCAGGCAAGTCATCAGCAGGGCGGCAAAATTCTATTTGTTCGACGTGGGCGTTGCCGGCGCCATAACGAAGCGACACCTGGAGGAAGAGAAAGGTGAACTGTTCGGGAAAGCATTTGAACATTTCATATTTATGGAGATGGTAGCTTACAACTCCTACAATGAATTGGATTGTGAAATCAATTTCTGGAGGACAAAGTCAGGGTTGGAAATCGACTTTGTGCTGGGCCGGGGAGAGGTGGCCATTGAAGTGAAGGGCGCGACACAAATCGACAAAAGGGACTTGCGGCCCCTGAACGCCTTTATAGAGGAATATTCACCGAGAAAGGCTTATGTTGTATGCAATGAGAGGGAAGAGAGAGTTCATGGGCAGATACGGATAATGCCATATAGAAACTTCCTGCGTGATTTGTGGGAAGGCAAGATCATACGCTGATTTAGGACGCAATGTAGAATTATGGGGGGAATAATGAATAGCCGCAAAAAAGCGCAGAAAAACCTTTTTGCGGCAATAGGTTTGGGCTTGCTCATGAATGATTCCCATTTAAATCGGTTTTTTTATGATCCCAGCGCAGAGTATGTTGTCATCATTATCGTAAAAGACTGCAAGCTGTCCCGGGGCATACATGCCTTTAAACTCCACCCATAGATCATCTGTAGATGTGGGCATTATTGTTGCGTGTTGCGGTTTTTGTCTGTATCGCACCTGCACTCTGGCCTCGATCGGGCCTTTTAACTGTTCAAGCTTCATATAATTTATGTCAGTTACAAAAAAACCATTATATGGCCATTGAGATTTGTCGCCCACGGTGATTGTATTTTTTTTCATATCAGTGGCAAGCACATAGACCCTGCGGCCGGCGCTATAGTTCAAACCTTTGCGTTGTCCTGTTGTGTAGTGGAGTGCGCCCTTGTGAGAGCCTAATATCTTGCCCCCGGGGTCGAGTATATAACCCGGGCAGGGGCTGAATCCGGTATAGCTGGTAATAAAGCTCACATAGTCATTGGAGGGGACAAAGCAGACATCCTGAGAAGACCTTCCAGGAGATAGATCTATTTTAATATCTTTAACCAAATCTTCGGCCTGTGCCCTTGTAATATCACCTAGTGGAAATGTGCTGTTTTCTATAGAGGTTTGCGTTATAAGACCCAGGAAATATTCCTGGGTCTTTTTTTCTTTTGACTTAGACAGATAATATCTCGATCCTGATGTGATCTTTTTTACATAATGCCCTGTTGCAATTCCATGGGCGCCCAGGGTCTTTACCTTGTCTAAAAGCAGACCAAATTTTATGTCTCTGTTACAGATGGCGCATGGATTCGGTGTGTTGCCTGAGATATATTCTTTACAAAAACAATCCTTTATCTTTATGAAATCCTTTGTTAAATCCAACACATAGTGTCTTATGCCAAGATAGTTGCAAACAAGCGCTGCCCTGACCACATCATCTTTTAAAGGGTAGTCTTTCCCAAGAGACATGGTGACTCCCATTATAGGCATGCCTCTTTCCTTGAGGAGTATGGCTGCTGCGGCCGAGTCTATTCCACCTGAAAGGGCAACTGCAATCATGATAGAAAAAGGTGTGCCCCTTTGTAAGGTCTGGTGTCCACTTCAGATCTTGAATATGCCTCATGCCAGCCCTCCGGCACAGGCACGTCTTTATACCAGATCTTCCTGTCGGCCTCCAGCAATCTCCTGGGTCTGCCCATAAAATCAGCTGCACATATGATTTTATTCTTTGCGACAGATGCTATGTCGTCTACCCAGTGTTCACTCTTTCGAGAACGCATAACATGATGGTCAAGGATCAAGATATTGACCTTATCTGAGAGTGATAATATCCTGTCCTTTGCAGCATCTATCTCACCCGTGCTCAGGTGTCCGAGGTATATGGGGGGCCCGGAGGCCAGCACTATATCAGGTTCCCAATCCAATAATATCTGTACGGCCTCATCATTTAACATCTGTATATCTGATGCATGCACAAAGACATCACTGGAATCTTCTATTTTTGTCATCATTACTGTGCCGAAGCGAGAATCATTTGGCCCATGTGGTACAGGATAAGAAAAGCTCAAAGGCCCATCCGTCAGTCCCTCGGGGTTTTTTATCTTTATGCCAAGGGTATGTTCTATGGCTTCGGCACGCTCGTCTTCTATTATAGATAAATTGGAGGCAGCCTTTCCCCAAATTGCAGTATCTTTTAATTCCTCAGTGATCTGAGATAAGGAAAGCTGATATGGGTTTGCATTTGCTAAAGGGCAGTGATCACCGTGATAATGACTGAAGACCACGTCTGTGGCATTTCCTGCGGCCCTTTTAATGGCATGTCTGGTATCTTCAGATGCCCTTACCTGGACGGGATGTGGGAAAAGGCCCTGCCTGGTAAGGCCCAGAGCAACCCCCGGATCAATCAAGATCTTCCTGTTTCTTGTCTCTATTATGCAACTAAGAGATCTTACCCCTAGTGATTCCGCACCTAGTATACTTATATGCATTCATGCCTTCTTAGATTTTAATTTTTATCTTCAGCAGGCTTAATTTTGAGTTCAAGATGGTCCACATCTGTTATTTTTACCTTGGCGCCTTTTTTGATGTCAGGCGGGCCGGTCGCCTCCCAATATTCTCCGTGGCAAAAGACCTTGCCTGTGCCGTTTGATTTCCATTTATACACAATGGCCCTCTCACCGAGCAAGCCATCTATACCTGTTATAGGGGATTTCCTATGGACCTTTACCACCAGGAATACGCTGATGGCAAAAAATGCTGTAAACAGCGCTGTTACAGGAAGAAGCACCCCCCATGATACCTTTGCATATAACTCTGGTGTTCTAAATAAGATGATAGAGCCCAGGACAAGGGATATCACGCCGCCTACTGTAAGCAGTCCAAAGCTTGGCACCTTGATCTCTGCGATAAACAGGACAATTGCCAAAAGTATCAAGGCAACCCCCGCATAATTTACAGGCAATGCCTGGAAGGCAAAGAATGCGAGTATCAAGGATATACCACCCACTACACCTGGGAGGATTGCCCCGGGATTGGCAAGCTCAAAGTAAAGCCCGGCAAGGCCTATCATCATAAGTATGTAAGCAATATTCGGGTTGGAGATGGTTGAAAGCAGGCGGTATCTAAACCCCATGGGCCTTTCTATTATATTGGCATTCTTGGTCTTCAATTCAAAGGTGACGTCATTTTTCTTTATCTTTCTCCCATCCAAACTGGCGATGAGATCGTCGGTGTTATTTGCTATTATGTCGATTACGCCCTTTTTCAGGGCTTCTTCGGAAGGAGTGGATATGCTTTTACGGACTATATCTTCAGCCCACTCCTCACTGCGGCCCCTTTTGTGGGCGATACTACGCACATACGCTACAGCGTCATTTGTGACCTTTTCCGTCATGGTGGTATCTTCTTTATCTGATTTGGCGCCGATGTTCACTGGATGGGCTGCCCCGATGTTGGTCCCTGGCGCCATGGCTGCAATGTCAGAGGCTAGTGTTATTATAGCCCCGGCTGAGGCGGCCCTGGCACCCTGTGGTGCTACATACACAATAACAGGGATATGGGCATTCATCTCTTTTTTTATGATCTTTCGCATAGCGGTATCCAGCCCGCCAGGGGTATCCATCCTTATGATAACGGCTGAGGCCCCCTTTTCTATCCCATAGTCGATATTCTCTACGATGTATGAAGCAACCGGTGGGGTTATAGCCCCCTCAACATCGAGAAGGATTATATCCGATGCATAGGCACTTATGGAGCCTATCATCAAAAATGCTAAAACAGCTGTTATCCACGCTACCGTGGCAGGGGTAAATCTAAATACCTTAAAACCGCTTTTATATCTTCCCATACGTCCCTCTTTTTAGATGGGTTTTGTAATAAATAACTTGGGTGATATGTCGGCATCACCTTTGTCCCCATAAATTCTTTTAAATTGCCCCTAAGTCTGCTTATAGGTGTTTTTGTCTCTAAGAGATTCTGCGCAGCTATCCTGCCCAATGCAATGATCATCTCCGGCCTGATAGCTAATATCTGGGCCTTTAGAAAGCCTATACACTCTGATACCTCAGTTGGCAGGGGATCTCTATTGCCGGGAGGTCTGCACTTTAAGATGTTTGCTATATATACATCCGATCTCTTCAGACCCATACCCTTTTCCACAATATCAGTAAAAAGCCTTCCAGCAGGGCCCACAAAGGGTTTGCCTGTCTTATCTTCTACAGCACCAGGCGCTTCACCTACAAACATGATCCTTGCTTCAGGATTTCCTTCTCCAAAGACAATGTGATTCCTTCTCTCAGATAAGGGGCACCTTTTACAATCTCCGAGATCCTTTCTTATGTCATCTAGTATCTGCTCAGGGGTCTTTTCTACTTGAGTCTGAGAATCCTTAGGCAGCACAAGGAAATCTCCGCCCCACAGGGCTTCATGCTTCAAGACATCAATTATTTGATCCCTCAAGATATTCTTTCCTTTATACAATCCAGTATCTTATGTGCCAGCATCTTTTTTGGCATATCCTCAAACCTCTCTTCTATACCGGAAGAGGAAATGATAATACCCGTGTTGGTATCAGACTTAAATCCCGTATCTTGCCTTCCTACTATATTTGCAACGATGAGATCCAGCCCTTTTTCATCCAGTTTTTTTCTGCCGTATTCGCTGATGTTGTCTGTCTCTGCAGCAAAACCTACAAAGATTTTCCCGCCCTTGGTATCTTTTATACTAGAGAGGATGTCTGTGCTTAATTCCAGCTTAAGGGTGACATCCTTTCCCTTTTTTATCTTTTTCTTAGAATATGATGCCGGGGCATAGTCTCCCACAGCCGCTGCCATGATAAGGACATCTGCCTTCGTGATGTTTTTCTGTACGGCTTTAAGCATCTCTTTGGCAGACCTCACTTCTGCTATCCTGGCCCATGGCGCATATTGTATGTCTACAGGGCCTGTGATCACCTTTACCCTTGCACCTCTCAGGCAGGCTGCTTCAACTATAGCTGCCCCCATTTTTCCTGTGGAGCGGTTGGTTATGAATCTTATCGGATCGATGTCTTCCAAGGTGGGACCGGACGTGATGAGTATATTGATCTCTGAAAAGTCATCTAAGGAAAGGATTTTTTGGACTTCCGCCACAATCCTCTCTGGTTCAGGCAGCCTTCCTTTCCCTTCCCATCCACACGCAAGCTCTCCTGAATCAGGGTCTAAGATATGGACGCCCCTTGAACGAAGTATAGAGATATTATCCTGAGTGGCCTTGTTTTCAAGCATATTTACATTCATGGAGGGGCATACCAAGAGTTGTGCCTGTGTGGCCAGCACGGTAGCAGAGAGAATGTCATCTGCTATTCCATGGGCCATCTTTGCTATAAAGTTTGCTGTGGCAGGTGCTATAACCATAAGGTCTGCCAGATCCGCCAGGCTTATATGACTTATCTCTAGGGGAATCCCTGTAGGATTATTAGCGAACATCTGTGTATATACAGGTCTATTTGTGAGCACCTGCATAGTAAGTGGGGTGACGAAATTGGCGGCAGCTTCTGTCATTATTGTATACACATCTGCGCCTTCTAATTTTAAGAGTCTGGCAATAAGGGGTGCTTTATATGCGGCAATGCCCCCGGTAATCCCAAGGATTATCTTCTTGTTTTCTATAGGTGATGTCATCTTACCTTTTGCTTTGTTACCCATATCTCCACCGTAGTTCCAAGGGGATTTTCAGATATCAAGAAAGAGGAGATCTTGCCTGGCTTGGAGAAAAATAGCTTAATTGAGCTTTTAAATCCATATTCATGCTGGAAAATCCAGCCATCAGAAGTCATTGAGGTTTTGAAGAACTCAGCTAAAGAGTCTTTGTCCACCCGTCCTGATAGAACCAGTATCCCATTGGCATCTGTAATGAAGGACTCCGATTCGGACTTTTTTAGTTCTCCGGGTACCAATACATCCTTAAAGTCGAGGTAGCAAGGATGTGGTCCGGCCTTTTGAGTGGTGGCAGTTTTGGCGCCAAAGTATTCTTTTATATTGGCACATCCGGGTATCATTATAGAAATGGCCAGTACTGCAACCGCTGTATAAAGTATACATCTTTTCATAGAATTCCCTCCTTATAGAAATGGATTAAACTTGCGCTCGGTCCCAACAGTTGTTGCCGGACCGTGACCGGGTAGAACATTCACATCATCGCCTAAAGGGATAATCTTTGTCTTTATCGAGTGTATGAGAGTGTCATAATCACCCCCAGGGAGATCTGTCCGTCCTATAGACCCGGCAAAGAGTGTATCCCCTGCAAAACACACATTGCCATCTGAAGTAACGAATGAAAGCCCCCCGGGAGAATGGCCAGGTGTGAGTAATACCCTTAGAGATGAATCTCCAAATGCAATTGTATCTCCTTCCTCGAGAAAGCGGGTTGGCTCTGGTGGGGGATCAATGCTTAACCCAAACATCATACCTGCTTTGGATGCCCCATGGAGTATGGGCAACTCTGTCTTGTGCATCATGATATCCACACCAAAGGCTTCTTTCATGCGCCTGTTTGCTCCTATGTGATCTATATGTGCGTGTGTATTTACAATCCCCACAATATTTACACCCATCCTTTTTATCTCATCCAGGATTCTTTGCCCTTCACCGCCAGGGTCTATTATTAGTGCGTCCTTTGTGGTGTCATCTCCTACTATAAAGCAATTTGTCATAAACTGAGTTACTGCAATCGTACTTAATAGCATCTATCCTCCAATATATGATATGCCTGTTCTGGTGAATTCATCTGTCTTCCTATAGAACTTGCCTCTTGAGATATCCGTACCATATTTTCTAAAGAGAATCCAGAAATTATCATTTGTGATGAGCTTTGTTTCAACTATGGTTACTACGTCTTATACAGTTTTTCCTGTAGAGAGGTTAGGATAAATCAACTGGTATCGTCTTTATCGTATACGCTGGGGGAATAGGTTCATTGTTTACATTATTTATGTAGTGTAATACTATTGTAGTGTTATGTAAGATGAAAAATCGATAACAGCATAGCAAAGGATGGGGGGCATATTATGAGGATTGGAATACCAAAGGAGATAAAGAGGTTTGAAAACAGGGTTGCCCTCACCCCTGATGGGCTTAAGGCCTTTATAGATGCAGGGCATACGGTGTATATAGAGAAGGGGGCAGGCCTTGGAGCCGGTATAACAGATGATGACTACCTTAAACAAGGAGCCGCCATCCTTGATCACCATAAAGAGATCTTTGAGAAGGCAGATATGGTTTATAAGGTAAAGGAGCCCCTGCCGGATGAATATGAATTTCTAAGAGAGGGCCAAATATTGTATGCATATCTCCATCTGGCAGCAAACAAGAACCTTACCCGCGCCCTTTTAGATAGAAAGGTTACCGGTGTGGCCTTTGAAACAATCCAGCTTTCAGATGGGCAGTTACCTTTATTAGAACCCATGAGTGAAGTTGCAGGCAGGCTTTCTGTTCAAGAAGGCGCCAAATATCTTGAGAAGACATACGGTGGAGAAGGTGTGCTTTTAGGAGGGGTGCCTGGTGTAGCCAGGGGTAATGTTGTTATCATTGGCGGAGGGACTGTGGGTTTGAATGCTGCAGAGATGGCTGTGGGTATGGGCGCAAATGTGAGGGTCCTGGATATTGATAAGAGGAAGATGCAGTTCTTTGATAATCTTTTTGGTAACAGGGTAGAGACACTTTATTCTACCCCGGGCAATATAGAAAGATCTCTAGCAGATGCTGATTTGGTTGTATGTGCTGTCCTCATCCCCGGGGGATCCGCACCGAAACTGATAAAAAGGGAACATCTTAAGATAATGAAGAAAGGGGCGGTTATAGTGGATGTTGCCGTTGACCAGGGTGGTTGCTGTGAGACAACCCACCCTACTTACCACGATGATCCCATCTTTATTGTTGATGACATTGTGCACTATTGCGTAGCCAATATACCTGGTGCAGTACCTGTAACATCTACATGGGCTCTGGCAGAAGCGACTTTACCCTACGCCATTGAGATTGCGACTAAAGGCCTGAAGGAGGCGGCAAAAGACGAGCCCCTGCTAAAGGGTATAAATACGTTTACAGGTGTTGTTACCCATCCTCAGGTGGCCGGCAGTTTAGGCGTGCCTTATAAAAAGATATTACAAGATGATCTTTAGGACGATTAATTCTTTATTAGTATTAAGGAGGTAGGTTATGTGGAGATCAAGTACACAAAAGATGGTAGCATGTTTTGTATTTTTCTTTTGTCTGGTGAGCTTTTCTTCATGCGGGTATTTCTTATATCCTGAAAGGCGCGGACAGACACAGGGGCAAGTGGATATCCCTGTTCTTTTACTTGACTGTGCAGGATTATTTATTTTTATTTTTCCAGGAGTGATTGCACTTGCTGTGGACTTTTCTTCCGGTGCCGTCTATCTTCCTGATAAAGGAAAGAGATCCGAACTGGAGACAGTATATCTCGACAAAGAGGCGTGCTCGAAAAAGGAATATCTGGAATCAATCTTATCCCGGTACACAGGTAAGGATGTCCATTTGGATAGAGATGCCATGATAGCAGTGAGCCTCGATCAAAAGCGGGATATAAAAGACACTGTCTGTTATCTCAATAAGCATATAAATGATTATAGTGTTATAACTAAGTTTATAGATGATCACAGGCAGGGCCATGCATCTATAGACAGAGCAGACATATTTAACTAGTGGGGCGGGATTCATGGGTATCTTATATAAAAAATATTTGGCAGGGATCAGGGGATTGAAATGCATATTTTAGCACCTGTCGGAGATAATCCCCTCGAGGGGTGTTGGGAGAAAGTCCCCCCTTGAGGGGGGTGCGGGGGGTGTTACCCCCAATAACATCCCCCTGGCCCCCTTCAAAGGGGGAATCAAGGGGGTGTTGCCCCTTCAAAGGGGGAATCTGTCCGTGCAGATTATAAAGGATGGGGGAAACATGAAGGAGATAGAGATAGGGCATTCTAAGGTACAGATTATTGTTGGGGATATAACAAAACAGGATACCAATGCAGTTGTAAATGCTGCGAATAAACAATTGGCCCCGGGTGGCGGCGTTGCAGGTGCTATTCATGGGGCTGCAGGGCCAGGCCTATGGGAAGAGTGCTCAAAATTAGGAGGATGTGAGACAGGTCAGGCCAAGATAAGCAGTGCATATGATTTACCCAATAAGTATGTAATTCATACAGTTGGTCCCATCTATAGCGGGTCTGAAGATGATCCCAGGCTGCTTAGATCCTGCTACATAAATTGCCTTAAGCTTGCAGATGAGAACAATATATCTTCTATTTCATTTCCAGCCCTTAGTACAGGTATATTTGGTTATCCAATAGATGCCGCAGCACAGGGTGCCTTAAAGGCCATAATGGATTACCTTTTGCGTGATACAAAGATAGATGTGGTTCGTATGGTGCTTTATGACCAGGCAGCCTATAATGCCCATTTGATGGCCTTGGATGCCATTAATGCTGGTGTTGATTTAACTTAAAACATGTCTGTTGTCGCTGTAATCCCCGCAAGGTATGACTCCAAACGTTTCCCGGGCAAGCCTCTTATAGATATTGCCGGTAAGCCCATGATTTGCAGGGTTTATGAACAGGCCCTTTTGTGCAAGGGGATCGACCATGTAGTAGTAGCCACAGATGATACCAGAATTTTGGACGCTGTAAATACATTTGGCGGGAACGCCGTTATGACCGATCCGGATTGCAAATCCGGGACCGATAGGGTGGCCCAGGCGGTTAAATCCATTCGCCCAGGGCGGAAAGGGCAGGTAGAGATCGTCATCAATATCCAGGGGGATCAGGTGATCTTTGATCCTGATGCTATAACAGATATGATTCATGCACTAAGTAGCGGCTGTCCTATGGCCACTATTGCGACCAAGGCCTCTCCTAAGGACATGGAAAATCGCGATATGGTAAAGGTCGTATGTAATGAAAAGGGCAGCGCCCTGTATTTTTCAAGGGCGCCTATACCATACCTTAGAAATCATGGATTTTATACCCCTTTAAAACATATAGGTATCTATGGGTTTTGCAAGGATACCCTTGAGCATATTACCACCCTTAAGCCTTCCCCGCTTGAAAAAAGCGAATCCTTAGAACAACTTCGGGCCGTTGAAAATGGCATCCCCATAAAGGTCATTGTATCAGGGGGCGAGTTTTTCGAGATAAATACCCCCGAAGGTCTGACAATATTGTTAAGCAGATGGCAAGGTTAATCTTATTTCTCTACAGAGTTGCCTTTAATATCGTGATATGGCCTGCATGTCTGTATCTTTTCAGGCACCCGAATTTTAAAGGCACCATAGCTGCCCGCTTTGGGCGGGGCTTACCTAAAATCCCTGAAGGCAGGAAGGTTTTATGGCTTCATGCTTCATCTGTAGGTGAGGTAAAGGCTGTGTCTGGCCTTATAGAAAAGATGAAAAAAGATAGAGAGAACCTCTTTATATGTCTTACTGTGGGTACTGTAACAGGACGGGATGTGGCAGGAGGGGTAAAGGGTGTGGATTTGATAATACCCTTCCCCTTTGATCTCAAATGGGTGATGAACCGTTACATGGATTGGTTATCGCCGGAGGCGCTTATCGTTGTCGAGACAGAAATTTGGCCTAATCTTATAATGGCGGCAAAGGATAAAGGCGTTCATGTCATATTTGTAAATGCCCGTATGAGTAAAGGTGCATTCGATAGATATGCCAGGATGTCTTCATTTATGAAAATGATACTCAAGGATACCCATGTATTCTCAATTGCCCATAAAGACGCCGCACGTTTTTCCGCCCTTGGGGCAGGCGACGTAAGAGTGGTGGGCAATCTCAAACTTGATTCAATGAAGCTACCCGAGCTTGCCAGGAGAAAATCCTTAAAACAAAGACTTGGCATTTTGGATAGGCCTGTGTTTATTGCGGGCAGCATAAGGGAAGGAGAAGAGAAATATGTGATAGACGCTATAAAGTATGCTTCTTTAAGGATTCCACGGCTTTTCTCCATTGTTGCACCGAGACACCTGGACAGGGTGGGTTATATAACAGATATGATAAATGCCTTGAATATGAGGTGGGGACTTAGAAGTAGCGGAGATCTTGATGTAGATCTTATCATTGTGGATACATTTGGAGAGCTCTTTGATCTCTATGGTATATCTGATGTGGCATTTGTCGGAGGTAGCCTTTTAGACCTTGGGGGGCAGAACATCTTGGAGCCTGTGGCATGGGGTGTACCAACAATCCACGGTGCGTATATGGATAATTTCATATGGGCGGTTGATGCTGTAGATGGTTTTACCATACAGGCAGATAATCCCGATGAGCTGGGCAGGGTAATGTGTAAGGTATTTGATGATGTAGATAGCTACCAAGGTATGGCTATCAAGGCAAGGAAGTGCCTTGGAAAGGCTTCTGGTATTACAGATCAGTACATGGATGCCCTTGATCGCTATTTCAGGTAGCCTTTGTATGAAAACAGTGAACAGTAAATAGTGAACAGACTTATTTCCAGATAATGTTCGAAGTGCATTTATATGAAAACACCTGTCCGTTGTCCGTGGTTAGTTGTCAGTGGTATATTGGGAGGCGATAATCCTATTTGGAGATTTTACAACGGACTACTGACAGGTATAAGCACGGAATTAGAAGACTGCTCAGGGCTAAATATATTTTCATGCTTTGTTGCGTCCGAAAAGAACATGGAAGTTTATAAGCACTTAGCTATTGATCTTATTTTAAATGTAATTTATTATATATTTTATGACAATGGATAGATCATTATGCCCTGTCTGTGCATGGAGAGGTGATTGCAAGAAAAAATTTAAGCCTGGTGCCGGGATAAACTGCCCTGATTTTACCAGGGATCTCTCAATCAAGGACGAAGGGCAGGAAAAGTCGGCTGATGAAGAGAAAAAGGGAAAGGATAGCAAAAAGAAGTCCAAATCTAGGTTATGGCCACTATAGGCCTTTTATAACCAAGCCTTTTCTTTTATTCTACAAAGATATCTCTGCGTCTTTGTATGGAAATAGGCACAAAATTTTGTAGGGGCCTTTTGCCCTCATCAGCCTGCTTAAGGGGAATATGCCCTACAGGTATAGAAATAGTGGGTTACCCCTTTATTAACATCCCCTTGGCCTCCTTTAAAGGGGGAATTTGCTAGATCCCATCACCCTTCAAGGGGGGATGTTCTCCTGCCCCCCTGTTTAATCCCCCCCTTGAGGGGGGCGGGGGGTGTTCCCCATCCCTGGAATATTTTCATGGTTGTGCCCTAAAAGGACATGGTGGTTTATAGATTTATAGAGAGCAACTTACTCTTATCCTTATACACGGCAAGTACATATAATAGGTCTCTGCCTTGAATTGTAAAATCTGTGCAATATCCTGAGGGGGCATTAAATAAGACCTTTTCTTCTATGCCCATATCTGAGAATATATAGCCTAATATTCTAAATGAATTGTATATCCTTACGTTGCTAAGGATCTTGGAGTAGGGTTGGCCATTTGAAAAGGTTACAATCTCCTTATTATCTATGACTATAATCCTTGGAGGAAGATAATAACGCACTGGACGTTTGCGGGACTCTATCCTGGTATCTTTGTCGGAGCTTCCTTGGATCAGATACTCCTCTTCTACATACAGAGGGAGCCCACCTATGCTGGTTCCCCCTATCCATATTGTCTTACCCTTGTTGGTTATCTTTAGTTTATCTGATTTACTCAAGGATATCATCTCCGGGCCATTATAAGTGGGGTCTACATCTGAGACGGCGGTGGCAATGATATCCGTACCTGCGGGCAGAACAGGGGGCTTGCCTTCTATTACACTTGCTGCTGTCCACCTGTTAGTCCGGCCTGTGATATTCGGGACAATCATAAGTCTTGATGAGATCAATCCATCGCCTAGTGGGATTACAGGGTTTGGCCAATGCTCTATAGTATGACCATCTTCAATCCTGTATGTGTGAAGGTTTTTCATGTGCTTTACCAGGGCAATAATATTATCTTTGTACGAGTAGATACGAAAGATCTCGTCTATTTTTGGGGCCTTCCACCACGGGTGAGGTATGCCATCTTTAATGGTATAAATAGTCTTTTTATCTGAGACAAAGATTGTATTATTAGAGGTGATAATAGATGTTGCCTTAAAGGGTAGCACAATCGGGGGTATCTTTTTTTGTTTTTCAATCATGTAAGCCGATTTTTCTTTCTCTATTGGAAGGGCCTTTACAGGCGCAAATATCACACCTATCATTTCGTCTATTACATTGGATATCTCAGTTATATCCTTTATGTCTTTATGAAAGCCCCTTGGCTCTTTGGTATCCAAGATGGCATCTATCGAGATGATCTGGCCTATCTGCGTTATGGCGATATCCAGTTTATTGTATAGTGAGGTGTCTACGCCTTTGCTGATACATCTCGCGGCAGCACTCTTTTCCAAGGCTGATTGAAGGTCGGTTATTTCTTTGTTTCCTGTGATCTCTACAGAAATATCAAGGGCATATACATCCGGCAGAGATAACAGAGATATAAACATCAATGATGTAATTACTGCAAGATATAGTATTTTTCTTTTCATTTTAGCTCCTTATGGTTAAGATTTATACTACATTGATGTAGAGGGCAAGACAAAAAATTATCATTTCTGAATGAGCGTTCATTTTCTCTTGACCTCTGTCCTTTGTTTGGTTATATAGCATAATTAAGACGATTTTTACCAAAAATTTAAGGAGGAGTTTTATGGCAGAAGATACTATGAGCTTGTATGAGAAGATTTTTCCAGTACCCCCACAGGTAAGAGAAAAGTCTTTTATCAAGAGCAAGGAAGAGTATGAAAAGATGTACAAGGAATCCATTGATGATCCGGAAGGGTTTTGGGCCCGAGAGGCCGAGAGGCTCGATTGGTTCAAGAAATGGGACAAGGTCCTGGATTGGTCTTTTAAGGATGACATCTATGTTAAATTCTTTGAAGGTGGCAAGCTTAATGTGAGTTACAACTGTCTCGACCGTCACATGAAGGATGGCAAGAAAAACAAGGCAGCCATCATCTGGGAAGGCAACGATCCATCTGAGTGGAAGACATTCAGCTATGCAGATATGTACAGGGAAGTGAACAAATTTGCCAATGTCTTAAAGAAGCTCGGTGTAAAGAAGGGGAATCGGGTATCCATTTATTTGCCCATGATTCCCGAACTGGCCATTACAATGCTTGCCTGTACAAGGATTGGTGCGATTCACTCCATCGTGTTCGGTGGCTTCTCTGCTGAGGCGTTGAGGGACCGTATCAACGACTGCGGGGCAAAGGTTCTCATTACCTGTGATGGCACTTACCGTGGCGCAAAGGCAGTTCCGCAGAAGGTTAATGCAGACAAGGCCCTGGAGGAGTGTCCGGGGATTGAGAAACAGATCGTGGTGAATAGGACGGGAACGGAGTGTAATTGGAAAGAAGGAAGGGATTTCTGGTATGAAGATTTGATGGCAGATGCGCCGCTCTACTGCGAGCCAGAGTGGATGGATGCAGAAGATCCGCTCTTTATCCTTTATACATCCGGCTCCACAGGACAGCCTAAGGGTGTTGTGCATACCACAGGCGGATATCTCTTGTATGTGGCCATGACCCATCAGTTGGTCTTTGATTGTCATGATGAAGATACATTTTGGTGCACCGCAGACGTAGGTTGGGTTACTGGTCATAGTTATATAGTATATGGTCCGCTTGCAAATGGCGCTTCCTCTGTAATGTTTGAGGGTGTTCCAAGTTATCCCGGGTATGATAGGTTCTGGGCGATAGTGGAAAAGTATCATATAGATATCTTCTATACTGCACCTACCGCAATTCGTGCTATTGCCAAAGAGGGTGACGAGTGGGCTAAGAAGCACGATATTTCTTGTATAAGGATCCTTGGTTCTGTTGGCGAACCCTTAAATCCTGAGGCATGGTTGTGGTATTATAACCTGATTGGCAGGGGGGAATGTACTATCGTGGACACATGGTGGCAGACAGAAACCGGCGGTATATTGATCACGCCGCTACCTGGCGCCATAGACATCAAACCTGCTAAGGCCACTGTCCCATTCTTCGGCGTAGAGCCGGCCCTTTTGGATGATGAAGGCAATGAGATAGAAGGCCCTGGAAGGGGCAATCTGGTCATAAAGAGGCCATGGCCTGGGATAATGAGGACTGTGTGGGGTGACCCAGAGAGGTTCAAGGAGACATACTTTGTCCAGTTCCCTGGGTGCTACTTCACAGGTGATGGTGCGGAGCGAGATGATATGGGTTACTACAAGATAACCGGCAGAGTTGATGATGTCATAAATGTATCCGGTCACCGTATGGGAACGGCAGAGGTTGAAAGCGCCCTGGTGTCTTATCCGACAGTTGCAGAGGCGGCAGTGGTAGGGTTTCCTCATGATATCAAGGGCCAGGGTATATTTGCCTATGTGACCTTGAATACCGGAGTGGAGAAGACAGAAGAGCTACGCAAGGAACTGGTAAAACATGTAAGAAAGGAAATCGGTCCTATCGCCAGTCCGGATCTTATCCTGTGGGCTGATTCTTTGCCAAAGACCAGATCCGGTAAGATCATGCGCAGGGTATTGAGGAAGGTAGCGGCAAGCGATTTCTCTGATTTTGGAGATACATCCACCCTTGCAGATCCAACTGTGGTCGATACGCTGGTATCAGAGAGAAAGAAGACTAGCTAAAGGGTTTAGGCTTCAGGGAAATCCCTGAAGCCTAAAATTTATTTATAAGTTTTATAAAGTCTTAGCGGGTTTTTGTGTAGTGTCTAAGGATGGATCTTTATGAAGGGTGAGGAGAAGTACAATACGATATTAAAGGCTGCCAAGGGTGTCTTTGCAAGGGAAGGATTTTACAATTCAAAGGTTTCGGAAATTGCCAAAGAAGCCCGGGTGGCAGATGGTACTATCTATTTATATTTTAAAAACAAAGAGGACATACTCATCTCTTTGTTTGAGAAAGAACTTACAAGGATTATCAAGCTTGTGAAAGAGGAGTTGGAAAAGGTCTCTGACCCCAGGGATAAGTTGCGGCGGTTTTGTGATATACATTTGAATATGGCAGAAGAGGATAGGACATTAGCTGAGGTAATACAGGTAGAGCTTCGTCAATCCAATAAGTTTATGAGAGAATATAAAAATAAATATTTCCTTGCGTATTTGAAGATTATTGCTGATATTATTGATGAGGGTAAAACGTCTGGTATATTCATGAAAGATATAAAGTCAGATGTGGTTGCCCGTATGATATTTGGCTCGTTAGATGAGATATCTACGTACTGGGTAACTACAAGACGTAAGCGTTTCGATGTGCACGACGCAGCCAATACAGTAGGTAAGATTCTTCTTCAAGGCATGATTTCTTCTTAGTATTGAATTAATAGTAATTAAGGATATGTAAAAGAGTAAGAGTGTTATAGGGAAACTAAGGAGTGAGATATGGATTTTGAATTGACTGATGAGCAAAAGATGCTCGTTGAAACTGCCGGTAATTTTGCTAAGAATGAATTTGCTCCGGTTGCTCAAGAACTTGACAGAGAAGAAAAGTATCCTATGGAGATCTGGGAAAAGGCAAGCAAGTTGGGTCTTGTAGGTGCATGGCTCCCTGAAGAATATGGCGGGGCAGGGGTTGGGTTTTTGGGCAATGCCTTAATCACAGAGCAGTTTGCCGAGGTAGATCTGGGAATATCCCTTATTGTAGCAGCGACATTTGGATGCGAGGCCATTTACTGGGGCGGAACAGAAGAACAGAAAAAGAAATATCTCCCTCTCGTGGCACAAG
Organism: Thermodesulfobacteriota bacterium; assembly: GCA_034716155.1. Taxonomy (GTDB): domain Bacteria; phylum Desulfobacterota; class Desulfomonilia; order UBA1062; family UBA1062; genus JAGGYK01. The sequence continues at coordinate 11,206 of JAYEFR010000001.1, read as the reverse complement.
GCAGTGCTATAAGCGCTGGTGCCTTTACAGAGCCGGATGCCGGTACTGATGTGGCAGGTGCCAGGACAAGGGCTGTAATAGATGGGAATGATTATGTGATAAATGGTAATAAGATGTTTATCACCAATGCTGATGTTTGCACGTTTATGGTGACACTTTGTGTTACTAATCCTGATAATGAAAAGAGATATAAAAGATACAGTTTAATTATTGTAGAAAGTGATCGAAAAGGGGTGACAACCACAAAGATTCATGGAAAGATGGGAATCAGGGCATCTGATACGGCAGAGGTCAGTTTTGAGGACGTAAGGGTACCCAGGGAAAACTTGGTGGGCACTAGTGAGGGTCAGGGTTTTTATCAGGCAATGCAGTTTTTCGATACTACCAGGATTATGGTAGCTGCCCAGGGAGCAGGGCTGGCCCAGGGGGCATTGGATAAGAGCATAGAATATGTGAAAGAGAGAAAGGCATTTGGGGCACCCATTGCAAGCTTTCAGATTACCCAGCAAAAACTGGCAGAAATGGCCATACGTATAGAAGCAACAAGAAATCTTGTCTACAAGTCAGCATCCTATCTTGACAATGGCAAGGTTGATCCTACGCTGAATGCAATAACAAAGTATTATGCAGGGGAGACAGCGGTTTTTTGTGCCAACTACGCTGTGGAATTGCATGGTGGATATGGATATATTGATGAATATGATGTTCAGAGATTTTATAGAGACGCCAAGATTCTGCAGATTTATGAGGGAACAAAAGAGGCGGAAGTATTGACAATTGCCAGGAGATTACTAACATAGATGAGTATCTATTGGTTTAGGATATATATGGTAGAAAATAGAAAAAAATATGGGTTTTTAAGCCCGCAATAGAAAGGAGGCAAGCAAGTGAATACAGTTGTATGTATGAAACAAGTGCCGGATACGGAAACATTGATCAAGGTCAATCCTGACGGTACAGGTATTGTCACAGAGGGTGTTAAGTGGGTTATGGGTCCTTATGATGAGTATGGCGTAGAGGAGGCATTGCAGCAGAAGGAAAAGTTTAAGGCAGGTAAGGTTACTATAGTGTCTCTAGGCCCGGATAGGGCTATTGAGGCCATAAGGACCGGGCTTGCCATGGGGGCTGATACAGCCGTTCATATAAATGATGCAGCGTTCTATGAGAAGGCAGATTCATACGCTACCGCATCAGTCCTTGCAGCTGGCCTAAAGGATTTAGAGTATGATGTTATCTTTTGTGGTAAGCAGGCAATTGATGACGACTCTGGCCAGGTACCTGCAATTCTTGGGGAATTGCTGGGGGTGCCCGTAATAACACAGGTGATCAAGTTAGAGGTGGCTGATGATAAGACCAAGGCTACAGTGACCAGAGAGGTTGAAGGCGGGCATGCAATAATAGAGGTTTCCCTGCCGACTATCTTGTCGGCACAGAAAGGACTTAATGAGCCCAGGTATGCATCTTTGCCTGGTATTATGAAGGCAAAAAAGAAGCCGGTAGATGTGAAGACTGCAGGCGATCTGGGTGTGAGTGGAGAGTCCATGACGGTTATTAAGGAGATGAGCTTGCCACCTGCAAGGCAGGCTGGAAAGATTATTGAAGGTGAGGATGCAGAGCAGAAGGCAGCAGCGCTTGCCAAGGCTTTACACGAAGAGGCTAAACTTATTTAGTCAAGGAGGTGATGGAAATGCCGGGAATTCTTATATATGCAGAGGTACAAAAGGGAGAGATCAAGAAGGGTTCTTTTGAGGTCACAAGCAAGGCCAAGGAACTTGGAGGTGAGGTGTCTGCATGCATTATAGGCAGTGGAGTAGATGCCCTTGCTCCTGAACTTGCCAAGTATGGTGCGGACAAGATATATGTAGTAGATGGCCCTGAATTTGAGAAGTATGAGCCGGAGGCTTATGTTCAGGCCTTTGCACAGGTAGCCGAGGAAGTGAAGCCGGGTATTATATTTACCAGCGCAACGGCACAGGGTAAAGACTTTACGCCTGCACTAGCAGCAAGGCTAAAGGTGGGATCTATATCTGACTGCGTTGACTTGAGTATGAGTGGTGATAAGGCAGTTGCCAAAAGGCCTATGTATGCAGGTAAGGCATATGTCACGGTAGAGGCGGTTGGTGATCCACAGGTCCTCTCCATCAGGCCTAACTCGTTTCCTGTAAATGAGTCAGCAGGCGCAGGTGCTGTTGAGAAGGTTACAGTGAATCTGGATTCCTCTAAAATCAAGGCTGTGGTCAAGTCTGTTGAGATCGCTGCATCAGAAGAGCCTGATCAGACCGAGGCTGAGATTATTGTATCCGGCGGCCGTGGGATCAAAGGGCCGGAGAACTTTAAGATTATTGAGGATCTTGCCCATACATTTGGTCCTACAGCCACCACAGGCGCATCAAGGGCAGCAGTCGATGCCGGATGGAGGGATCATGCATACCAGGTGGGGCAGACAGGTAAGACCGTAAGCCCGAATCTTTACATTGCCTGCGGTATATCCGGTGCGATTCAGCACCTTGCCGGTATGGGGACATCAAAGGTGATAGTTGCTATAAATAAGGACTCTGAAGCCCCGATATTCAGCAAGGCCGACTATGGGGTGGTGGATGATCTCTTCAAGGTTGTACCGCCACTTACAGAAGAGGTTAAAAAGATAAAGGGATAGTATCCACTTAGAGTGGATAAATGGGCAAGGGTTTTCCCCTTGCCCCCTTTATTTATTATATAAGATTCAGGGGGTGCTATGCATAGTTCGGGAGAAATAACCAGAGAGATATTCTGGAATGTGAAGGGGACGGGGTTCCCTGTGGTCGAGGTTCTTACCTATCTGTTTGCAATAGTAGCCATTCTGCTTTTCTTGCGAGGACTTGCCAAGGGTGGATTTTTCACCCGGCTTAAGATGATGATGAACGCAAGCGGCACGGATGTAAGTAGGCTTGAGGGTATCTGGTCCAGGCTATGGTATGCAATTGTGGACGTCTTTATACACCGGAAAATTTTGCGGGAAAAATACCAGGGGATATTTCACCTTTTTATATTCTGGGGTTTTGTAATCCTCTTTATTGGTGCCGGCCTTGATTTTCTCCAGGTGGATATTATAGAGCCGATCTTTCACGTGCACTTTATGGATGGCAATACCTATCTGATTTATTCTTTGATAACAGAGATAGCCGGCACTCTTGTCATAATAGGTGTGATTATGGCATTTGCCAGGCGATATCTTTTCAGGCCCAAGTGGCTGGATCACAAGACAGAAGACTGGATTATCCTGTGGTTTATTCTGGCAATTATAGTGACGGGTTTTGTTGTAGAAGGTTTGCGCATGCAGGCCACCGAGCTTGTCCCTGGGAATCCTATGAATGATTATGTATGGTATTCATTCATGGGGCGGATATTTGCCTATCCCTTTGCTGCTATGAGCATCAGTGCTTTAGAGAATACTCACGCAGTCATCTGGTGGATTCATTTGGCTATTGCAATGAGCTTTATTGTATACGTTGCATATTCGAAATTGCTCCACATCATAATGACACCTGTAAACATCTTCTTGCGGCCTACCGCAGATCAGCCGCCACTCAAAGTGATGCCTCCCGAGATGTTCGAGACAGCAGAAACATTTGGCATCCACAATGTTGAGGAGTATTCATGGAAAGACCTGTTTGATACCGAGGCATGCATGCGCTGCGGCAGATGCGTTGAAGTATGTCCGGCATTTAATACGGATAAGCCTTTGCTCCCCAGAGACGTGATACAGGATATCAGAAACTATATGGAGGAAAAGGCCAGGTTTACGATCGATGCAGACGGGGTATATCATATTATACCCGATGAGGAGTATACAGGGCCTGCATTGATTGGGGATACCATAGACAAGGATGCCATCTGGGCGTGCACAACCTGTATGGCGTGTGTCGAGGCTTGCCCTGCATATATTACTCAGTTCCCCAAATTGGTTGAGCTGAGGCGCTATCTGGTCATGATGGAAGCTGACTTCCCTGCCGAGGTCCAGGAAGTATTTAAGGGGATGGAGAACAACTCTAATCCATGGAGTATCGGAGCCCATACAAGGGCGGACTGGGCAAAGGATATGGGTGTCCCATTGATGTCTGAAAAAGGCGGGGCAGAATATCTGTTCTTTGTAGGGTGTTCAGGCTCATTTGATGATCTAAATAAGAAGGTGGCAGTTTCCCTTGTAAATATATTTAATGCAGTTGGGCTTGATTATGCTATTCTTGGTACAGAGGAAGGCTGCTGCGGTGATTCTGCAAAGAGGATTGGTAACGAATATCTTTATCAGTCCATGGCGCAGGTCAATATAGAGACCTTTAAGACCTATAATATAAAGAAGATTATCACCATGTGCCCCCACGGATATAATATATTAAAGAATGAGTATGGCGAGCTCGGGGGTGATTACGAGGTGTATCACTATACAGAGTTGCTGGATGAGTGGATAAAGAAAGGCAAGCTGACCTTGAAAAAGCCTATAGAGGGGTTAGGTAAGATCACATACCATGACTCATGTTATCTGGGGCGGTATAATAAGATATATGATCAGCCCAGAAAGATATTGAGTGCCTTAAAGTCCGGAAGATTAGTCGAGATGGCTGATCATCACGATAAGAGCCTCTGTTGCGGTGCTGGCGGCGGAAGAATGTGGATGGAAGAGGATCTGGGGACCAGGATTAACCAGAGGCGTACTACCGAGGCAATAGAAGCAGGGGCAAAGACCATATGTACGGCGTGCCCGTTCTGCCACACTATGCTCTCTGATGGGATCAAGGAGCTTGAAAAGGAAGAGCAGATGCAGGCATTTGATATAGCCCAGCTCGTGGCGCAGGCAGCAGGCCTGGATGGAAAACCTCAGGCAGCTGTTGTTGCAAAGCCCGCCGAAAAAAAGGAAGAGCCGGAATAATGGGCTAAAATACATAACAACCCTGAATCTTTAAAAAAGGAGGCATTTTGCCTCCTTTTTTATTTGCCAGTGTGCTATTTAAAGACATTATCTTGACATTATGGAGGTAAGATATGTGATGAGAATAGCCATTATTGCCGGTAATAAAGGGAAGATAGAAGCCCTTATTGGGGGTCTCAAATCTGCAGGTCATGATGTTGTCTTCTTTGAAATTCAGGAGGCTCACGGTATCAAGGATTATCTGGCCTTATCAAACCTTTTCCCGGATGCAGACACCTTTGATATTATTCACAGCCATATTGGAACGTCCCCCCTTTTATTCTCAAGATTCATATCAACGCCAATTGTGACTACTATATATGATCAACCATCAAAGGATGATGTGTACATATATGATAGATATAAAGACATCTGTTTCTACGTGGCTACATCACACTCTACTGTGGCATCTGAATTGCCCTATATTGCGAGTATAGATCCAAAACAATCAGATATGGCGGATTCTTACATGAGGGTTTACGATGATATCATGAAGGGATCTGCCAGGGAAGATCATAGACCATGGGGTTATTACGAGGTGCTATCAGATGACAAGGCTGATCACAAGGTAAAGCGGATAACTGTGTGGCCAAAGAAACGCTTGAGTCTACAGATGCACCATAGAAGGAAAGAGCACTGGGTTATTGTATCTGGACAGGCCCTGGTAACATTGGGACAAGAGCATATAAGTTTGGGTCCGTCACAATCCATAGACATACCATTAGAGGCCCCTCACAGGATAGAAAACACAGGAGATATCCCCCTTGTCTTTATTGAGGTACAGCAGGGAGATTATTTTGGAGAAGATGACATAGTCCGTCTAGCCGATGACTTTGGCAGAAAGTAGGGGTTATGTGAAAATAGTTGTCCGTGGTCCGTAGTTTGTAGTATATTGGAAGATGATTATCCTATTTGGAGGTTTTACAACGGACAACGGACTACTGACAAGGAGAGTTAAAAGTCTTCTCATGGTTGATACATTTCCATCTTTAGTTGTGCCTCCCATGCAGGTATGAAGGTTTATATGAAGGACAAAGAAAGAAAGAGCAGAGAACTATGTCATACCCTTATTGATACTGCCGGGCGTTTGGGTATTGAGCTCATAGAGGACAAGATAAATCGAAAGGGCGGGGTATGCAGGGTTGATGGCAGGATTGTGGTTATCTATGATATACATACCCCATGGGCAAGCCGTGCGGAGTTGATCCTCGAGGCGCTTGGCTTGATGAAGTTAGATAATGTCTATTTATCTCCAAAGATAAGGCAATTACTTGGAAGAAAGGAGACGTTGTTGACTGGTTAGACAAATCCTGGTGGTTTCTACAGGATAATAGATAACAAGAGAAAAAGGGATGTAGTTGATAGCTATGCCAGGGCAGGCCAGGTTGGATTCGCCCGGGACCCTCCACCATGTAATTATCCGAGTTTTTAGTCATGCTAGTCAACAACGTCCCCCTTTGTTCTAGATACTGGGGCTATTTTGCCAGCATACCTCCATCAACAGGGGTAATAGTGCCTGTTATGTAGTCTGATGCCTTTGATGCCAGGAATACTACCAACCCCTTTACATCGTCTTCCTCACCCATCTTTGGGATAGGGATTTGCCCGAGCATGGCATCCAGTAAGGGTTTCATCTCCGGCTTATCCAGGTATTTCATCATGTCTGTATGGAAGAATCCCGGGGCGATGGCATTGACATGTATATTGTATCTGGCAAGTTTAACAGCCAGATTCATCGTGAGGAGATTGATGGCTGCCTTTGATGAGTTATAGGCAACAGCAGGGTGTGCCTCTTCAAGGGAGCCTCTGAATCCCATTATAGATGAAAGATTGATTATCTTGCCCCCACCCTTTTCTTTCATGATCTTTGCTACTGCCTGGGTTAAGATCCAGACCCCTTTAACGTTTACATCAAATATTTTTTCCCATTTATCCAAGGGGTAATCGAGCGTGGGTGCCCCCCAGGTAACGCCTGCATTATTTACCAGTATGTCTACTGTCCCGAATGTCTTCATTGTGAAATTTACAAGATTACGGATATCCTCTTCAATAGACATATCGCATTCTACAGGGAAACATTTTACGCCAAGGGCCTCGATCTCCTTTGCCGTCTTTTCAAGGGTTTGTGCCTTTCTGGACGCAATTACCATATCAGACCCGGCCTCTGCCAGACCTGTGGCGATAAATTTTCCAATACCTCTTCCGCCCCCGGTAACTATCGATACCTTATTGCTTAGATCGAACAGTTCTCTAACGTTCATGATAACCTCCTTGTGTGTTATGATTTTGATTTACTTCTTACTAAGGATATATAAAATAAGAACACATCTTTTGTCCACAAAAGAACCACCGGAAAATTATAAATTAATCAGGTCATGAAACCTTTTGGATGACAGCCTTTTTATCTCTTTGTGGATGGATCTGTCATGCGCATCCATGGACACAAGTGCAGGAAGATTTTCTACAGACAAAACCCACATTGCCTCTGGGACGCCGAATTTTTCTAACATGTATACATCCTCAACCCTTTTGATACATCCGGCCAGGGACAGGGCTGCGCCGCCTACTACATTTAGATATACACAGCCATGTCTTTTCATGGCCTTTAGAGTACTCTCCCCCATTCCACCTTTGCCCATAATGGCCCCTGGTTGAAACCTTTCTATAATGTCGGCTTCAAATGGTTCTTCCCTGATGGATGTGGTGGGTCCTGCTGCAACAATATGCCAGGAACCTTTTTCTTTTACTATAACAGGCCCACAATGATATACGACACAACCCCTTATATCTATAGGCAAGTCTTCTCCGGATGCTAAGTACTTATGCATCTGATCTCTTGCTGTAAGTATCCTGCCGGAGAGAAATATCTCATCCCCCACCCTGAGATCCTTTATAATATCTCCCTCTAGCGGGGATGTAATGTGTTTTACAGCCATTTTTTTATGTCGCCTTTTTTGTTTATCTCTATTGCATATCTCCTTGTTGCCCAGCAGGAATAGCTCACACTTACAAGATAACATGCCGGGTGACGATGGGACATCCCGATCTTTACGCCAAGCAGCGTGGTCTTTCCACCCAAACCCATTGGGCCGATGCCCAGAGTATTTGCCTGATCAAGCACTGTCTTTTCAAGGGTTCCAAGCTCTTCTATGGGGTTTGTATCATCCAATCTTCTGAACAGTTGCTGTTTTGCATGTAAGTAGCCTGATGTCCTGTCTCCTCCTACGCAAACCCCCAATATACCAGGGGCACAGCCATCTCCCTGTGCTCGGAAAACAGCATCTAACAGGCAACGCCTTACTCCATCCAGACTTCTACCTGCCTTTAATGAGATATTGGGCAGGCTGTATTGAGTGCTTACATTCTCAGACCCTCCTCCCTTTAGCATCAAATAGACCTGGATTGGGCCATCCCAGGGGGAAAAGAGTATTTGAGGTACATTTATGCCTATATTATCACCGGTATTTTTCCCGCTTAGTGTGTCAACGCAATTTTGTCTTAGAATACCTTTCGTTGTTAATGCCTTGATGGCCTCTTTAATGATATCTTCTATATATAGGAGGTCAGGCTCAGGTCTGGATTTGATTATAGCCATGATCATGCCTGTATCCTGGCATATAGGGAGCTTATCTTTTCTGGCAATGGTGATGTTTTCTTTAATGAGATTTAAGGTATGGTAGCTGGTAGAATTTGGATCTTCTGCAAGTAAGGCCGTATGAATTGTATTGGTAACATCTTGAGGCAGGTCTGTGGCTGCTCTTTGTATAAGTGTAATCATACTGGTAAGCAAGCGTGTCTTGTGCATGAATCTAACCTAACATAAAGGCAAACAATTTTCCAGATTTCTACTTTGAAGGGATTCCCCCCCTCCTCTCAAGGGGGGGCTTTCTTCCCCGCACCCCTCAAGGGATAACGCCCCCTCTAATTCCCCCTTTGAAGGGGGGCCCCCTCTAAATCCCCCTTTGAAGGGGGGTAGGGGGGATGTTAATGAAGGGGGCCAGGGGGATGTTAAGGAGATAAAGTGATAATTACCCGTTATTTGACTTGCAAATATCCCAAAGGGTTTTTAAAAGTGATAATTAATAGCCTGCTGGAAGCTTGTTTATATTTAGGCTCACTTTTTAAGTGATCTTTTTGATAGGGACATCTCTATATTCAAGGATCAACCTGGCAAAAGAATGTAGTATTTCGTCGGTCTTATTTTCTATTGCCATATAGGTGGCATCGCGAAATTCGTCTAATCTGGATACAATCTGTTCTATTAAGAGGTTTTCTTTTTCTTCTGACAGATCGGGATCTATCACATCTTGTATAAGCCGCTTTGCCCATGCATACCCGAAATCCATATCCGGGTTGTTGCCATTCATTATATCATTTAATATCTTACGAAATTCCTGCTTGGTTGTCTTTGCTACCCAGGAGATGATTTCAGGGATCAGATGGGTTATGCCTCTATCAGATCGCTCCATGGTTAGGAGCATTTGTATTATGGTCATACGGGTGATGTCCTTGCCTGATGTATTATCGAGAATCTTTATCTTGATATTATTTTTTAACATCTCAGCAATGTGTTTGAGAGTCACAGACTTCGATATCTCTGTGTCGTACAGGATACGGTTTTTGTATTTTTTTATGATTCTCACATGCGCTCCATCAATCCTTGATTGCCTCCTATGATAATATTTATGCATCGCACAAGTCAAGCTCTATTATCTGGAAAATAACATCTATTAGTTACAGGGGAGTATACGCCTGGGCTTGCAAATTGTTTCGTAGCGTTTTATCCTAACAAAAACAGGGCAGGTAGCCGATCACATATATTGACAGGTAGCGAGTATCTGTGGGATAAAGCTGTTTTTAATGCTTAAATAGGGATCATTACAAGGTGGGTCATGCGAAAAAGGCTGTCTAGATCACGAGCTATAGTTGTTGCTCTGGCTGTATTTATTGTGTTTCTCGTTATATTTCATGGAATAGGGAATAATGATTCTAATAATGAGAAAGGAGAAGACCAGAATGCAGTTCCCTTTATTGAGCGAGACATATTAAGGGGGATTTCGCCGGAGACAATCGATAAGCATTCTCTTACTATAGATTGGGAGCTTCAAAAATATATCGCCGATATCGCAAGGGTATACAGGATAAATTTTGCAGCAATAAGTGTGATGGATTCCTCTACGGGAGATATTTTGGCGTTATATGGTAAAAATACCGAGATGAATCCGCCAGAGGCTGATACACTTGCCTTGGATACATATCTTGCAGCAAGCGTATTCAAGATCATAACAGCACTTGCTGCTATAGAATATAGTGACATGACCCCTGATACGACCATTACATTTAATGGGAAGGCTCATACCTTATACAAAAACCAATTAAATCATAAAAATAGTCGCTGGACGAGAAATAGTACCCTGGCAAAAGCCTTTGCCCTTTCAAACAACATCGTCTTTGGAAAGATTGGAACATCTTATATAGGAGAAAGACCTATACTACTCACTGCCATGAAAATGGGATTTTGGCAATCTCCTCTTGAAGAATGCGACTGCACACCGAGCACTCTCCTCATTCCGCAGAGCGAATATAATATTGCAGAGATGGCCAGCGGCTTTAACCGTTATACACACATATCTCCGGTACATGCAGCCCAGATAGTAACAGCTATAGTGAATGCAGGTGCGATGGTAAGACCCAGGCTCATAAAGGATAGGGTTATAGAGACCAGGCAGGTTATTGATCCAAAGACTGCTATGTCCCTTCAGTGTATGATGAGAAGGACTATCCGAAATGGTACGGTTTCACATGCATTCAGGGGCTATAAAACGGATCGCATCTTGAAGCACCTTAGCCTGGGCGCGAAAAGTGGGACAATAGATGGGAAGGATCCTGATGGGAGGCGCGATTGGTTTGCAGGCTATGCCAGGGATTCCGTGTCAGACAGGGGAATAGCTATAGCATGTCTTATTATCAGGGATGACTATTATTTGATAGAGTCTGAAGGCCTTGCAAGAAAGATTATAAGGTATTATTTTTCTTCACATTTATCAGCGGCAAAGGGACCGGAGAAAAAGGGCTGAATCTTGACACATGAACACCCCTATGATAGCTAAGATTTAAAATACGGGACGTGGCGCAGTCTGGTAGCGCACCTGAATGGGGTTCAGGGGGTCGGAGGTTCAAATCCTCTCGTCCCGACCAATAAAATCAATAATTTAGCCATTGGTCGAAAGACGGGATTTGGGAAATGTGACAGTAACTGCC